>NZ_VFUE01000021.1:0-115129 GCF_006441495.1 Mesorhizobium sp. B2-6-4 | reverse complement strand
CGGGTGAAGGGGTGTTGGGTTCCTCGCCCCCACAAAGTGGGGAGAGGTGGCTCGGCGAAGCCGAGACGGAGAGGGGGAGCGCCGTACGCAACAGTGCACCACCCGCGAGGCGAACCTTTGGAAACCGCCAATCTCCAATTGCCCGTTGAAGCCCGCGCCAGCTTCCGCTAAGAAGCCGTGACTTGCCGGTTCACCCGGTTCGTTTTCCGGCCCGCCGGGAAGCACCCGTAGCTCAGCTGGATAGAGCGCTGCCCTCCGAAGGCAGAGGTCACAGGTTCGAATCCTGTCGGGTGCGCCAGGGGCACCTGGAGGACGCCTTTTCTTGCAACCAATCTCGGGCGCAGGCGCAGTGCCCCTCGACATAAGACGGCACAGACGCGCGCAAACAATGTGAAAACGGTATAATCAAGATGGAACTACTTTCTGCTGAATAGGGAGGGTTCACGTCTGCTGCAGAACTGTGGGTGCGGTATATTTTGTTTAGAATATGTAGCTTACTAATGGAACCCGACGAGCTACAGGGCAACAGAGGGGAGGGCATGCACGGATGCCAAAAGGGGCGGGAACTATCCAGGCGTTAAAAGTTTCGCAATGGCTCAAGGATTGGGATCAAGTTCAGTTCTCTCCCAAAGAGCATCGCCGTAAACCTGAGCCCTATTTCTATTTGTTTTCTTTGCAGGCCTCCGAGCTACGTAGCCTGTGCGGCATATCGCGGCGCAGCACAAACAGAATGACGGCAAGAGCAGCCGACCTCGGAATACAACGGGAGCACGACCAAGAACGTTCTGATGAAATTGGACGCTTCGTCGAGTTCGGATATCCATGGTCAACATTGACCGAGGCGAAGCGAAATTCCGACGAATTTCACGACCTCAGGAAACCGGGTTGGCTGCCGACGGCGATAGTCGTCAATATTATCGGTAAAGGCGAAATGCGCCGGGGTGTTGCGCTGGCGCCTCAGGATGCGGTGCAGATACAAGACATCGGGAACGTCACGACAATCGCTTTGCCTAATGGAAAATTGGGTGACAGTTGGCGTTCGAGTTCTATCCCGCCCTTCGAAGTTATCGATGGTCAGCACCGCCTTTGGTCTTTCAGTGAGAGCAACGAAACTGACTTTCAGCTACCGGTAGTGGCCTTCAACAACTTGGACATTAGCTGGCAGGCCTACCTTTTCTGGACAATTAACATCAAGCCAAAGCGCATAAACCCAAGCTTGGCGTTCGACTTGTATCCACTTCTGCGAGCAGAGGACTGGCTTGATCGAGCCGAGGGTCATCCTGTCTATCGAGAAACTCGGGCGCAGGAACTTACTGAGGCCATGTGGTCTCACGAGAAGAGCCCTTGGTACGATCGTATAAACATGCTGGGGGAGAAGAGTACCACAGGCGTCACTCAGGCAGCGTGGATACGAACGCTGATGGCTACTTTCGTAAAGCCTTGGCATGGCCGAGGTAGTAGAATTGGTGGCCTATTCGGATCACGTCTTGAAGGAGATAACGAGGTATTAGGTTGGACTAGAGCTCAGCAGGCCGCTTTTTTGATTTTTGCATGGAGTGCATTCAAGCAGGCAGTAATAAATTCCAATGATTTTTGGGCCGTAGACTTGCGGCAAACCGCGATAAAATCTGAGAATGCAACGGTAAAAGCTGCTGCCGAGGCGGCGTTTTACGGCAATCATTCACTAATTTCTACAGATCAGGGGGTTCGTGGATTTCTTCATGTTCTGAATGATCTATGTTTCTATTCGGCGTCCAGGCTCGAGCTTCGCAATTGGCAAGCTGATCGCGCAGGGTCGGCCTCGGATGCGAACGCGGTGTCCATAGCGCTAACCTCGCTCGGCAAAACGAAGGTAGCCCTATATGTCAACGCTCTCGTTTCGTCTCTGGTATCTTTTGATTGGCGGTCGAGTTCGGCGCCTGGGTTGCCCTCCGAGGAGCGTCGCGCGAAGCTGGTCTTTCGAGGCGGCAGCGGATACAAGGAGCTTCGCGCTCAGTTACTAGAACATCTGTCGAGGACCGATAGCGACATTGGCAATGCTGCAAAACGCGTGGCAGCATGACCAGTAAATTGAGTTCTCATAACGTAACCGCCTTTAACGCCTTGAACCGCTCTTGTGTCGAGATGACGCTCTCGGGCATCCGCAGGTTCGCCAACGCTAGCAGATGGTTGTCTAAGGACAATTCATATCGTGTGGACGCCGACAAGAAGGTCGAGGCCGAAGTAGCGGCAAAACACATCGCTAACCCTCGGCATTTGGCTCAATACATCGCGGTTAGTACGTTACATCACTGCACTGACGGGTGGAGCTACTTGGGTCGGGCAGCCCAAGCGTTGCTGCGAGGAGATCCTCATCGGGCCCGCCATCTCGCGTACTATGCTGAGTTAAGAGCGGCAATGTCGTTGCTCGCCGCCGAGGGTATTGGAGTTTTCAACAGGTCGCATGCAATTATAACCGCGCCTAACCATGCTTCGCCTGTTAAGGGGGGCGGAGGAACGCACACCTTCGTATGGGACAGCCTAGCGTATTGGGCAGAAAAGGGCACTTCGGGTGCATTATTTACTAAGGTGGTCCGACCATACGGTCGGGACCTCGATGAATGGCTAGTGCCCATCGGCGGTGGTGCGGTTGTAGGAGCCCAGGCGAAACAGTGGTTTATCCAATGGGGCATGGACCTTCTTGTTCTTTCAAGGGACAGGGATGCTCGCAACCGGTCAAGCTATCAGCCGGAAGGTATTTCTGGTAGTTGGCGCATTGGATCTGCCGAGACAGCCAGTGTAGTGAGTGATCTTTGGTCAACGTTAGAGCCAGCTACCAACTCTGCCTTTGACACAATCGACCGCCACATACTGCGTCTGACCTTAGAGAGTATCCACAAAAGCCAAACTGGCAGAGCAGCGTCCGCATCGAGTGCTACATACGCAAAGTTGGTAGCTAAAGCCGTCGGGTATCAGGGGTTTTCCGACGTCGTAGCGCAGGAATGGACGAGTTTCCTGCGTCGACAGATGCAGCCGAATGATGCCCCGATTTTCATTTTGTCCCGCCTGTCAAATGACCAAGACAAAAAAAGCTCGTATGCCGTGGTCTCCCGCGCAGCACTTCTGCTGAGAATGGCGTCGGGATCAACGTCGCAATTGTTTCAATCAGCAGGGTTTGACAAGGCATCGATCGATTTTTGGTACAAGGAGTTGGGGCCTGCTCGAGGTCTTTGGAACGATGGCAGCGAGCCTGAAAACTCAATTGACATGTGGAGCGATATCCGACAGTCCCTTGACGATCTAGCTATGTTTCAGGCGGACAACCCAGGGCCGGATCACTCGTTTTACAATCTGGCAAGCCAACAGGGGGGCGCTCTTGGGGGACTTGCCGGCTTCGAGCGAGCAATGATTTGGAGTATGATACCAGCGTAGGATTGGTTTGCAGCATGAAGTATATGGGTTCCAAGCGAGCCATGTTACGCAACGGGCTTGGCGAACTGATCCATCGTGAGATTGCAGGAAAGTCAGGCTTTGCTGATCTGTTTACGGGCTCGGCGGCGGTCGCCTCTCACGTTTCGAAGAGTTATCCCATTCCGGTGCGAGCCTTTGATATACAGTCGTTTAGCGTTGTCACCGCTTCTGCGATCGTAACAAGAAACCATGCTTTCGACGCTCCTAGTGTGTGGCAGAGCTGGCTACAGCGGGCTCGAAGAATATTTGATAAAGTGAAAATCCCAGTTTTGCCCAACGATAATATCGCGGACATTGAGCGAGTAAGAGCGTGGTGTGGAGAGCAAGAACAACCGATAACCAAGGCATATGGAGGGCACTATTTCAGCGCGGATCAAGCCGTTTGGTTAGACGCACTTCGACTTTCGGTGCCGAACGAAATGTGCTTTCGGGATGCTGCAATAGCTGCTCTTATCGAGGCCGGGAGCCAATGTGCCGCCTCACCTGGACACACAGCCCAGCCGTTCCAACCTACGCCTACAGCCATCAGGTTCCTTCAAGAAGCGTGGGCGAGAAATGTATTGGCCCTTACAGAGAGGGCGTTAGTTTTATTCGGAAAAGGAACTGCCCAAGTTGTTGGCGAGGCCATCAAGCAAGACGCCAATATTGCTGTAAAGTCGTTGGGATCAGGAGACCTGGTGTTTATCGACCCGCCGTACTCTGGGGTACACTATAGCCGGTTCTATCATGTTCTAGAAACTATAGCTGATGGGTATTGTGGAGACGTAACGGGTAAAGGGCGCTATCCGAGTCCGAGCAGGCGACCAAGGTCAAGTTATAGCCTGAAGGGCCAGTCGGCATTTGCGCTTGATCAGCTCCTTGGATCTATATCTGCAGCTTCGGCCACCGCTATACTGACGTTCCCGGATCACCAATGCTCCAATGGACTCTCTGGCGAAATAGTCCGAGAAATCGCAGGCCGGCATTTCCAGGTTGACGATAGATACGTTGCCGCCCGGTTCAGCACGTTAGGCGGTTACTCTCAGTCTAAATCCATAGATCGCGGTAGGCATGCGCGGCAGCACGCAAACGAGATGCTTCTTCTCTTGCGCCCTTAGTAAATTTATCGCCATGGGAGATGGTAAGAATAACGTTGCAACGATTGTGGAGTTACCCAGATACACGGTCGCGCGTGGCGCCGGACAGTCGGACGCGCGCATACCGGCTTCAACGAACGAAAGCGTGGTTTTGCCGCAAACCCGCCCGGCACGCACATTCGCCGAATCCTAAACTGTCAGCGACGCAACCCTAGCGCTGCGGGCGCGAGGTTTGCGCCATCTTGGCCAGAGCGTGAAGCTCTCAGACCCTCAGTCCGCCGCCGCCCGCACACTCTCCAGTTCCACCGTGGGGCACTCCGCTTCCCGCCGCCGCCATCACCTCAAGCTGCTCGATCGCGCATTGGCTCATCGTCATGGGGATCGAGGCGGCGGGAACAGATGCCCCACGGAAATGTCCTGCGGCATGTGCAGGCCGGCTTCCTTCAGCGTTTCGTCGCAGCCGATCGCGGTGTGGTCGTTCTGACAGAAAATAGCGGTCGGACGATCCTTGAGCGCGGGGCGCTTTCGCCCCCTAAACCCACCCAGTCTCCTCGAAAAGCCCCGCCACATCATCCAAACCCCGCGCCCCCGCGTCCGGCTCATAGTCCGCCGGCGGGTGCCGCCCTGTCCCGCGATCGACCCACGCCGCGCGAAAGTACAGGTCGCTGTCGGCGGTCAGGTCGAGGTGCGGGCTGGCGCGGATGTGGACCAGCTCGTCCTATGTGCCTGTCGTCAACGTAGAAATCTGGTCGGTGTCGTAGCGGTTCCGCAGCGCGGCAAGCGCCTTCGGGTCCGGGGAGCCCTTTGCGGCAAGCCTCGCAAGATCTTCGAAATAGTGCTCATGCCCGGGCGGCGAGACGGTCATCAGCACGCGGGCCGGTTTTTCGCCGACATTGGTGATGTTGTGCTGCACGCCGGGCGGAATGAACAGGAAGGTGCCCGGCGTCGCCCGGATCACCTTTCCGCCCACGTACCAGACACATTCGCCGTCAAGCACATAGAAGGTTTCTTCCTGCACGCGATGAACATGCAGGCCGGTGGCGAAGCCGGCCGGTATGGTCCAGTCGAACATGCTCGTGTGTCTGGTATCCTCGCCGGTGACGAGAAACACCATCGGCTGGCCACGCAGCATGACCCCCTTGTTCTCGTCGGGCATCCGGATGACAGGGGCGGCGCTCATTTGATCCTCCATCGGTTCGCTGCTTTTTCCCGCAGCCACCGGCACAGGATGCCTCTACCCGGCCGGCCAGTCGTGAAGCCGTTGCGAAATCATTGCGAAAAGATTGCAAACGGTATCTCCTTCGGGAATGGCAACGAGCCTCGCCTTTGGCCCCTTTCGCATCGACGGCGAAGCCGGGATCCTGTTCCACGGCGACCAGCCGACGCCGCTCGGCCAACGGGCCGTCGCGCTGCTGGCGCTGCTTGTCGAACGCACGGGCAAGCCGGTTCCCAAGCAGGCGCTAATCGACGCCGCATGGCCGGGGCAAGCGATCGAGGACAGCAATCTGACGGTGCAGATCGCGGCGGCCAGGCGCATGCTGGAGAGCGCGGCCGGCGGCGGAAGCTGGATCGAGACGCTGCCGCGGCACGGCTATCGCTATGTCGGGCCCGAGGTCGCGATCGGTGGTCTGGGCCCCGAGGCGGCAACGCTCACCTGGCCCGGCAAGCCTTCGATCGCGGTTCTGCCGTTCTCGAACCTCAGCGGTGATCCGGAGCAGGACTATTTCGCCGACGGCATCGTCGACGACATCATCACCGGCCTGGCGCGCATCAACTGGCTGTTCGTCATCGCCCGCAACTCCTCCTTCACCTACAAGGGGCGCGCGGTGGACGTGAAGCAGGTCGGCCGCGAGCTCGGCGTCCACTATGTGCTCGAAGGCAGCGTGCGCAGGGCCGGCGGCAGCGTGCGCGTCACCGGCCAGATGATCGACACTTCGACCGGCGCCCACATATGGGCCGAGCGCTTCGACCGCGCCTCCGCCGATATCTTCGCGCTGCAGGATGAGGTCGCGCTGGCGGCCGTCGGCGCGATCGCGCCGAGCCTGCGGCGCGTCGAGATCGAAAGGGTGAGGCGCAAGCGCCCCGGCAGTCTCGATGCCTACGACCTCGTGCTGCGGGCCCAGCCGGACGTGGATTCCGGCATGCCCGAGCGGGTGACGCAGGCGCTCGTGCTGCTCGAACGCGCCATCGAACTCGAGTCGACCTATGCGCTTGCCCATGGCAACGCCGCCATGTGCCACCATTGCCTGTTCCTTCGCGCCGGCTTGCAGGAAGCCGATCGCGAGGCTTCGATACGCCACGCCCGCCTGGCCATCCTGCACGGGCAGGACGATGCCTCGGCGCTTACCCTTGCGGGGTTTTCGATCGGCATGGATGGACATGACCGCAAGGCCGCCTTCACCGCCCTGGAAGCCGCGCTCGCCGTCAGCCCGTCATCCGCCCTGACCTACATTCTGGGCAGCGTGATCCTGGGCTGGAGCGGCGAAGCGGAGCAGGCCATCGCGTGGAGCGAGCGCGGGATGCGGCTAAGCCCCTTCGATCCCTGGGCTTTCGCCGCCTTCGACGCGCAGGCGATGAGTCATTTGCTGCGCGGCCGCTATGACGAGGCCTGCCGCGCCGCATACAGGTCCGTTCAGGCCAATCCCGCCCACAGCATCACCTATGTGCAACTGGCCGCCGCTTTGGCCAAGCTCGGCCGGCTGGACGAGGCGACGGCGGCGGCCGCGCGGGTGCGTGAGCTGCATCCGACGTTTCGCTACGGCCGGCAGTTCACCGCCGTGAACTGCGCCCCGGCGCTGGCGCAATGCCTCGGCGATGCGCTGCAGGCCGCCGGTCTGCCGCAATAGCGCCGGCGCGTCTTCATGGAGACCGGCCTGGGCGGCGGTTGGCGGATGGGCGGTTCTTCGGCGCCCCTTACCGCACCACGCCCCTGCAGGCCCAGGCCACATTCGCGAACGACCGCGGCCCATCCGGCCGGCCGGCCTCATAGGCATCGCGGACGGCAGCCTCGCTGCGCGTCCGCTCGGCTGGATCGAGCGTCATCATGTATTTGCCGAGCGGACCTTCGCCGGCCGCTATCGGCGCCCAATAGTCGTCGAAGTCCCGGTAGTCCATGCGGATCATCAGCTCGGTTTCGGTCACATCGGCCAGGTCCTGCTCGATAAAAGCCCGCTTCATTTCGCCGGGCTGCATCATCGGCTGGAAGCAATAGCTGCTGCGCATCTGGCGTCCGCCTTCGCTGAGCGCGGCGGCCGTGTCGATCATCATGCGCATGCCGGGCATGCCGCCGAGATGGTCCCACACGACGGCCGCGACCACGCCGCCCGGCCGCACCACGCGGCGCATCTCGCCCACCGCCTTGCCGGCCTCCGGCACGAAATGGAGCACGAGCAGCGCCAGCGCGCGGTCGAAACCATCGTCGGCGAACGGCAAGGCGGTGGCGTCGGCTTGCTGGATTTCGATGCGCGGGTCGGTGTTGCGCCGCTTCGCCGCCTCGACGAAGACGGGCGAAAAGTCGATTGCCGCGATCGCCGCGAGGTCGGCGGATTTGGCCAGCTCGAATGTCAGGCTGCCGGTGCCGCAGCCGACGTCGAGGATCTTTTCGCCGCGGGCAAGCCCGGCGAAGTCGATGAATTTGGGCGCGAGCTTGCGGCTCCAGCGGCCCATGAGCTGCTCATATCCGCTGGCGTCATGAACGGTGAAACTTGAGGTCATCTCGCTCTCCCTGCGCTGAAGAGGCGAGGCTAGGCTAATTCCGGGAAAAGCGTGAGGCGGTTTTCCGTCCGCGGTCGCGCGACCTGCCTTCGACGAATGGCTAGTGCATGGGCGTGGGCTCCGCGCGGTTTAGCCCTCACTGGCGGGTCAACATCGCCCGGCTCCGCCTTTCGGTGGGTGCCTGGGCGAGCGAGGCCGCTTCAGCCGCCCCGGTTCGCGGCCCGCCAGATCCGCGCCTCGCCAGCCCGTTCGGCATCCTGGCGCAACGGGCTGGCCGAACGCCCGGCTTCAGGGCCGCACGGCGGTCACTTCGATTTCGACCAGGAAGCCGGGACCGGCGAGGCCCGCGACCTGCACCACCGAACGCGTCGGCAGGTTCGGCTGGTCCTTGGTCCCGAAAAACTTCGTATAGCCTTTCATGAAGCCGGCAAAATCCATCTTGCCGCCCTTGGCGGGATCGCCGACCAGGAAGACCTGCATCTTGACGACGTCACCCATCTTCAGGCCGAGATCGGTCAGCGTCTTGTCGATCGACTTCAGCACCGAGCCGGTCTGGGCCTCGGTGTCGCCATAGGCGGCGACCGTCGCCTTGTCGGCCTTCTCGTCGATGACCGACGGCACGGCGCCGCTGAGATAGACCGTGGTCTTGCCGGCCGGCACCTCGACGGCGCGCAGGATCGGAAAATCCGAATTCGGAATCTTGTGGCGAACGACGTCGTCGGCCACGGCCGCGCCGGCCGCCAGCATTCCCGCCGCCAGCACGGCGGCCCCGATCCATGATTTCCCGATCGATGGTTTCATGACCCGTTTCCTTCCATTCGAGAGGGCGGCGAGCGCCGGAATGCCCGCCGCGCGGTTTGCGTTGCCGCATGTGCGGGCGACATCCGCCACTCAGCGGACATCCTTCACGTCCTGCGCCGTCACGGCATCCTTGTAGTCGTTGCCGAAATGCGTCCTGACATAGTTGACCACGGCCGCGACCTGGTCGTCGCTCATCATCTGCCCCACCGGCGGCATGCCGTTTTGCCCGTGCAGGACGAGGCTTACCGGATAGCCGCCGGTCTCCAGGTTCTTGTTCTTGGCCAGCGCCGGATAGTGGCCGGCGCCGACCGCGCCTTGCCCCTTGTCCAGGTGGCAGGCGGCGCAGACATTGGCATAGAGCGCCGCGCCGTCCTTTTCGGTGAAATTATCGCCCTGGCTGAACGTGACACCGGCCGAATCGGCGAACGCGCCGGGGGCCGTGAACGCCATGGCGACGGCCATGGCGGCGATGAGACCGCAGGGTCTTTTGAAGGAGCTGCTCATGATGGGATGCCTCGCGGGATATGGGGTGAACGAAGGAATCGGCATGGCCTCATCCCTGCATGACGCGCTGGTGCAGGCGGGTGATGGCGTTGAGCGAGGACAGGATCGCGCCCTCCTGCCAGGCGGGAATGTAGGAGGCATGCTCGCCGGCCAGCACGATGCGGCCGTCGATCTGGCACAGGTTGTCGTAATGCTCCTTGCGCGCCTCCTCGGTCCAGTCGCCCGCGCAGCCAAGCGTGAAGGGCGAGCGGTGCCATGCCCAGGAAACGCCGGTCTCGAACTCCTGTTTGTATTGCGGGTGAAGCTGCGCGCCGTATTCCACCGCCTTCTGCACACGCTCCTGCGGGGTCATGGCGGTGAATTCGTAGGAGTTCGGTCCGTTCCATGTGTAGCAGCCGAGCAGCACGCCCTTGCCGCCGGCGTTGAAGCCGGTGCTGGGGTAGGAGATCTGCGAAATGGGCAAGTTGGTGTAGCTGACGCCGCCGAAGATCGATTCGTCCTCCTCCCAGAAACGGCGCTTCATCTGCAGGCCGACCTTGACCGAGGACGCATAGGGCACCGCCCCGATCGCCGCCTGCATGGCGCCGCCGACCTGGATTTCGATCTGGCTGAGGATGGTGAGCGGAATGGTGCACACGCACCAGTCGGCGCTGGCTTCCTGGGCGGTTCCGGGGTTTTTCGCGTCCTCATAGGTCACCGTCACGCCCTTGTCGTTCTGGGCGATCTTGGTGACCTTGGCATTGTAGGTGATGAGGTCGCCGACCTGCTTGGCGAAGGCTTCGCCGATCCTGCCCATGCCGCCGACCGGCTGGAACATGGTGGTCTGGAATTCGTAGAGCGAGAAGTTGGCGAGGCTGCCCCACAGGCGCGAATTCAGCACGTCGGACGCGCCGATGATCTGACCCGCCACCGGCTCGGCGCCGATGCCGCCGCCCGGCTCCTTCTCGTAGCCGCGGAATTCGGCGGTCGCGAGGCTGGATTTGTAGCTGTAGTCCTTGTCCAGCGCGCCCCAGGACTGCAGCGCCTCGAGCAGCACCTCCTGGTCCTCCTTGGAGACGAGCCCTTCCAACTGGCCCTTCTTGGCCACCTTGGCCAGCAACTCCGACGTGTGGCCCTTGAAGTCGGTCTCGATCTCGCGCACGCGCTTGGGCTTGCCGCCGAAGGCCTCGGTCGAGTGCAGCAGGGCGTTGTGATTGGTCTGCTGGAACGGCTCCAGCGTCACCCCGAGCCTCCGGCAGTAGGCCAACAGCCCGTTGTGATGGTAAGGGATGCGCCAGGGGCCGGGATTGAGGTAGAGCCCCTCGTCGAACTCGCACTTCTGCGTGTAGCCGCCAAGTTCGGTGACGGTGTCGCCGCCGCGTATCGTCCAGTTGCGGCCGCCGGCGCGGGCATTGTATTCGAGGATCTTCACCTTGTAGCCGGCCTGGCGCAGTTCCAGGGCCGCCAGCATGCCGGCCAGGCCGGCGCCCAGGACGAGCACCGAAGCGCCCTTCGGGTCGCCTTCGAGCTTGATCGGTCCCTTGTAATCGGACTCTGCCGCCAGCCCCATGCTGGTCATGGCCTGGTACATTGCGGCGCTGCCCGCCGTAATGCCGATCATCTTGAGAAGGTCGCGCCGGCGCATGCCGGCAAGGGATTGTTCGAGCTGCATGTTCGTCTCCTCGATCAGCGGCACGCCGCGATCCGCCGCCTGTTGCCCCCGCAAGCTCGAGGCGAGCCCCGGTGGACGACCCAAGGCTATGCCTGCAACCCAGTCTGTTCAACCAACACGCCGCGCTTGGAACAAATGTACTCGAACATTGGCGCAATAGGCTCTCGCGGCGTCGCTGGCCGGCATGTTTCACGCCTTCGCGGCCTCGGGGCCGGCGGCCAGACCACTTGCTGTGCCAATTGAAAGGGCACGCCTGGCTGGCCCGACAGCGGAAAAGTCCGACGGGAAAGTCCGTGGCCTGCCGCCGCTCGCGGCGCCGGTTTTCATCGCCCGAATGCTTGCCTTGTCGGCCGGTCGGTCAGCCTGCCACGGCCCGTACGCTCTCCCTCTCCACCAGCGGACATTCCAGCTTGGTGATGGGATAGCGCCCCCGTCCCACCGTCGCCGGCGCTTCGAGCTGTTCGATCGCCCATTGGCCCATCGCCATATGCGGCAGAATCGAGGTGGTCAGCGGCGGGAACAGATGCCGGGCGATTTCCTCGTCGTCGTAGCCGACCACGGAGATGTCCTGCGGGATGTGCAGGCCGGCTTCCTTCAGCGCTTCGTAGCAGCCGATCGCGGTGCGGTCGTTCTGGCAGAAGATGGCGGTCGGGCGGTCCTTCAGCGCCAGGAGCTTGACGGTCGCGGCATAGCCGGCACTTGCCGACCAGTCGCCCTCGACCACCAGTTCGGGATCGAAAGGGATGTCGGCGGTGGCAAGAGCGCGGCGGTAGCCTTTCAGGCGGTCCTGTGCCGCCTGCATCCAGGGCTCGCCGGTGATGGTGGCGATGCGGCGGTGGCCGTGGCTGATCAGGTGCCGAGTGGAGCTCTGGCCGCCGGCGATCTCGGAGGGCACCACGGCGGGGAAGGCATAATCCGACGTGTAGCAGTTGAGCAGGATCACCGGGATGTCAAGGCTGTAGAGGAAATCGGGCGCCGTGATCTCGCGGGTGAAGATGGTCATGTAGATCAGCGCCGAAATGCCCCGCCTGGTCAGCGCCTCTATGGCGCGCGGCTCCATCACGGCGTCGCCCATGGTCTGCGCCACCAGAAGCACGTTGCCGGCGTTCCACGAGGCCTGGCGCGCGCCCTCGATGGCGACGACGGCTTCCGGGCTGGTGGCGAGCTGGTCGACGGCGAAGCCGATCACTCCGTCCAGCCCGTCGAAGGCGGCGGCCGGCGCCTTCAGCGCCGAAAAGGCCGGCGCACTATAGCCCAGCGCGCGCGCCGCCTCGATCACCCGCTCGCGCGTCTGTCGCGACAGTTTTATGCCAGGCGAATTGTTGAGCACGAAGGAAACAGTCGCCTGCGAGCAGCCGGCGGCGCGCGCAATGTCGGTCATGGTGACCCGGCCCTTGGGCTTCACCGGCGCCTTGCGGCGCCTTGCCGTCGGGATATCGGTGGTCTCGCTCATGCTGTTCGTGTTCTCCGGCCTGTCCGGCCTGCCCGGCGACCATCAAGGCCGCGCCGGTTTATAGAAATATCGGCCGACTTATATCTATTAGCGGGCGACCGGTCTACTGGTTAAGGGGCTCGGGCAGCTTAAAATCACAGCATATGAGCCGCTTATCCCTTTTGCGCCAAACCCTTGCGTTCTCGGCAAGCCAACGGCGTCACCGCCGGCGCGGTCGCCATCGAACGCAACTAATACCGTTTACTAATACGAAAATGCGCTGTAACGTCGGTCCGTCGCGTCCGTTTTCCCTGGGGCGCGGTGCATGCGAATGGCCCGATGGCAAGCGGATAGTACCCCGCGAAGCCTTGTCGCGGACATGTGATATGTCAGACAAATCGGACTATTTACGAACGGGGGATGAGTCTCTAAAGTCCGTCGCCGTGGCTGGAACGACGCCATCTTCAGTGCCGGGAACCCTTGAGGAGGAGGGCGTCCAAGCCGCGAACGGCAAATCAGACAAGTGCAGGATCGGCCGGTCCGACGACCGGCCAAAACGGGAGGTTGAACATGAAATCCTTGATACGCAATGCATCCGTGGCCACCGCGGCGCTGCTGCTTGGCCTGACGGCGAGCACGATCGCGCGCGCCGACGACAAGCCGACGCTGGCCTTCGTCGTCAACGGCGCTTCCGACTTCTGGAAGGCGGCCGAAGCCGGCGTCAAGAAGGCGCAGGGCGAACTGCCCGACTACAATCTCGAGCTGAAATATCCCGAGCAGTCCTCGGTCGCCATCCAGCAGCGGCTGATGGACGATCTGGTCACCGCCGGCGTCAAGGGCATCATGGTCTCGGCCGTCGATCCCAAGACCTCTACCGACGGGCTGAACAAGATCGCCTCGGAAACGGCGCTGTTCACCACCGACAGTGACGCTCCGCAGACCAAGCGCGTCGCCTATATCGGCTCGTCCAATGTCGATGCCGGCAAGCAGGCGGCCGAGATCGCCAAGAAGGCGATGCCGGACGGCGGCAAGTGCCTCGGCTTCGTCGGCCTGCTCGGCGCCGACAATGCCAAGGAGCGCATCCAGGGCATGAAGGATGGCCTGGCCGGCACCAAGATCGAGCTCGTCGACGTGCGCGGCGACGACATCGACCAGGCCCGCGCGAAGAAGAACGTCGAGGACGCGCTCGTCGCCAGCCCCGACGTCACCTGCATGGTCGGCTTCTACTCCTACAACACGCCGCGCATCTATGAAGCGCTGCGCGATGCCGGCAAGCTCGGCTCGATCACCGTCGTCGGCTTCGATGACGATCCGATCACGCTGGGCGGCGTCAAGGAAGGCACCATTGCCGCCACCGTCGTGCAGCAGCCCTTCGAGTGGGCCTATCAGGGCATGAAGCTGATGGCGTCCTATCTCAAGGGCGACAAGTCGGGCATCCCGGCCGACGGCCTCATCATCATCCCGACCAAGATCATCGGCAAGGATGACGTCGACGCCTACGCCGCCAATCTGAAGGCGATGGCTGGAAACTAAGACCGAAGGCAGTTCAGCCGGCTCAACGTCGCTTGAGCCGGCTGCTCTCGCATTGACGAAGCCTTCGAGGCCAGTCAGTCTGCCAAGAGGTCGGCCCGCCAACGCTGTCAGGCATGATGAATTATTCCGACACATCCATCGCCGCGACCACCGCGTTCCTCAGCCTCGAGAACGTGCGCAAGACCTATCCGGGCGTCGTAGCGCTCGATGGCTTCTCGATGGAGGTCAGGCCGGGCGAGGTCATCGGTCTCGTCGGCGAGAACGGCGCCGGCAAATCCACCTTGATGAAGATCCTCGGCGGCGTGACGCGGCCCGACAGCGGCACCGTCACCGTCGACGGCACCGCCCATGACGGCCTGAGCGTCGAGGGCAGCCTTGGCTCCGGCATCGCCTTCGTCCACCAGGAACTCAACCTGTTCGAGAATCTCGACGTCGCTGCCAACATCTTCTTCGGCCGCGAACCGCTGCGCGCCGGGCCGCTCAGGCTCGTCGATCGCGCCAGGCTGCGCGCCATGGTGGCGCCGCTCCTGAAGCGCGTCGGCGCCAATTTCTCCGCCGACACGCCCGTCGCCGAACTGTCGCTCGCCCAGCAACAGATGGTCGAGATCGCCAAGGCGCTGTCGATCAAGGCAAGGCTGGTCATCCTCGACGAACCGACGTCGAGCCTGCCGATCGCCGAGACCGACAAATTGCTCGACGTCATCAAGGCGCTGAAGGCGGACGGCATCAGCGTCATCTTCATTTCGCATCGCCTGCACGAGGTCGAGCGCGTCGCCGACCGCGTCATCGTGCTGCGCGACGGCATGCTGGCCGGCACCTTGCCCAAGCGCGACATCAACCACGACCAGATGGTCAAGCTGATGATCGGCCGCATGCTGAAGGAGCGCGAGAAGGCTTCCGAGGCGGCCCGCGCCCCCGGCGCCGTCGCCCTGTCGGCCAAGGCCATCCGCACCCCGACCTATCCCGGCCGCCCGGTAGATCTCGACGTCAGGCGCGGTGAAATCCTCGGCCTTGCCGGCCTTGTCGGTTCCGGCCGCACCGAGCTGGCGCGGGTGTTCTTCGGCATCGAAAGCAGCCTCGGCGGCACGCTCGAGCTCGCCGGCAAGCCGCTCTCCCTGGGCTCGGCGGCCGATGCCGTCGCGCACGGCATCTTCCTGGTGCCGGAGGACCGCAAGCTGACCGGTATCCTGCTCGACCTTTCGATCGCCCAGAACATTTCGCTGCCCAACCTGCCGGCGCATGCCAAGCGCTCCTTGGTGTCGACCAGCGCCGAAACGGCAACCGCCGAGAAGCAGAAAAAAGATCTCGGCATCAAGGCGCCCTCGGTTCAGACGCGCACCGGCACGCTGTCGGGCGGCAACCAGCAGAAGGTCGTGCTGGCCAAATGGCTGGCGATGAACCCCAAGGTGATGATCCTCGATGAGCCGACGCGCGGCATCGACATCGGCGCCAAGGCGGAGATCTACGGGCTGATGCGTGCGCTGGCCGACGCCGGCGTCGCCGTGCTGATGATCTCCAGCGACATGGAGGAGGTGATCGGCGTGTCCGACCGCATCGCCGTCATGCATGAGGGCCAGATCTCGGGCATTCTGGACAAGGACCAGTTCAGCCAGGAAAACGTGCTGCTGCTGGCGGTAGGCAAGCAGCCGAAATGATTCTGCCGCCGCGCCGCGGAAGCGCTCGGGCCGGCATTGGGGAGAAGATGATGAGCAAGAAAGATCTCGGCCTGCTGATCCTGATCCTGGTGGTCGGCGCCATCGTCGCCATCATCAATCCGCGCTTCCTGCTGCCGATCAATCTCGCCAACACCTCGAACCTGATCGGACTGTTCGGCATCCTGTCGATCGGCCAGGCCTTCGTCATCATCACCGGCGGCATCGAATTGTCGGTCGGCTCGCTGGTGGCGCTGCTGGGAACGCTTTTCATCGACTTCATCGCCGTGCGCGGCATGGAATGGCCGCTGGCCTTCGTGCTCATCCTGGTGCTCGGTGCCATCATCGGCCTGGCGCATGGCTGGCTGATCACGCGGCTCAAATTGCAGCCCTTCGTGGTGACCTTGTGCGGCCTTTTGATCTATCGCGGCGTCGCCCGCTTCTACACCGCCGACGGCACCGCCGGCTTCGCCTTCGGCCAGAATTTCCCGGAGCTCGAATTCTTGACCGCCGGCCGCTCCTGGGGCGTGCCGAACTCCTTCTTCGCCCTGATCGTCATCGCCATCGTCATGTGGGTGGTGCTGCACCGCTCGGTGTTCGGCCGCTATCTCTACGCCATCGGCAAGAACGAGGAGGCGGCGAAATATTCCGGCATCCGCACCGGGCGTGTCGTCATGGCCGCCTACGTCATCTGCGGGGTACTGACGGCGCTGTCGGCGATCTATTTCGCCATGTACACGCGCTCCATCTCGCCAGCCAGCCACGGCCAGTTCTACGAGCTTTACGCCATTGCCGCGGCCGTGCTCGGCGGCTTCTCGCTGCGCGGCGGCGAGGGCTCGCTGATCGGCGTCATCCTCGGCACCGTGCTGCTGCAGGAGCTGCAGAACCTCGTCAATCTGCTCGGCATCCCGTCCTCGCTCAACTTCGCGGTGATGGGCGGCGTCATCCTCATCGGCGTGCTGATCGACCAGCAGTGGGGCGTGTTTCGCGCGCGGCGGCGCATGGTCGACGCCAGCCGCAAGAGCATCGCCGGGGCAGCGGCGGAATAGTCAGGGGCAAAAAGCCGCCGTCCGCCGTGGCCGTCGAAAGATAACGCCGTCTATCTCGCCCGACCCGCAATTCCGCTCGATCTGTTGTCGGCCGTATCCGTGCGGCCCCAAGTGACTTGGGTGCAAAGGGGGCGGCGTCGCGAAAACGGTCTTGCGAGCTTCCATCCGGATTGGAACGAAACCCTTGTCTGGGCGTTGTTCAAAGCTTTTCTATTCGGAGGCATTGTCATGGCCGCGAATCCGCTAAGCACCGCCAAGGTGGGAGGTCATCCCATCCATCCGATGCTCATTCCCTTTCCTGTCGCGTTCCTTGTCGGCGCGTTTGTCACCGACCTGATGTTCTGGGGCACTGCCGACGCCTTTTGGGCACGCGCGTCGATGTGGCTGATTGGAGCAGCCATCGTCATGGCTCTCCTGGCGGCGATTGCCGGCTTTATCGATTTCCTGAGCGAGCCGCGCATCCGCGCCCTGACGGACGCCTGGTACCACATGGTCGGCAATTTGACCGCCGTCGTTCTGGCGCTGATCAATTTCTATCTTCGCTACAGCCAAGGCGCCGAAGCGGCAGTTCGCCCATGGGGAGTGCTGCTTTCATTGATCGTTGTCTGCATCCTGCTGTTTACCGGCTGGAAAGGCTGGGAAATGGTGTACCGCCATCACGTCGCGGTTCTGGACGCGCCGACACAACCTTCGGCAACGCCGTCGGCCAGCACGCGTCGTGCCGATCACGACCGGCACGCGGCATAAAAGGAAGGTGTTTCGATGTTCAGGTCAGGCGAGCGCCACCTGACCATCAACACCTTTAGTCGATCAGCCCCGACATGTCGGAGAACGCCATCGCCTTGCGCAGCACCTCGGCGAAGCGCTCGCCTGCCGCTTCGCGCGAACCGCTATTGTCGATCGAGGTAACGCCGGGTCCGGACAGCGTCACAGGCGCGCTTCGCGCCAGGCGTGCCAGAACCTCCCCGCGCGACTCGCGGCCACGCATCGCCAGCCGCTTGGCCAGCACATCGGGCGAAGCGGTGATCTCGACGACGGCCAGATTGGCATAGCGCTCCCGCAAGGCAGGAATGATCGCGCGCGATACGTTGGCGACAGCGACATGGCCGTTGGCCACTGCCCAATCGACCTCGGCCGGCAGGCCGTAGCGCAGGCCGTGCGCCTCCCAGGAGACGGCGAAGGTGCCGTCGGCTTCGGCCTCGATGAAGGCGGCATCGGCCAGCGTGTCGTGATCCTCGCTTGCCGTGTCGCTCGGTCTGGTGATGACGCGGCGCACGAACTCCAGCCGCGTCTCGTCGGCGAAAAGCGCCTTGGCATGGCCGATGATCGTATCCTTGCCGGCGCCGCTCGGGCCCACCACGGCAACAAAGACGCCGTCGCGTATCGGAAACGCCTCGGCCGACAGTTCACGCTCGATCAACGCCGACACCATCATGCGACCCGCCGCCCTTGCCGCCAGACCGTGCGCACCACCGGAACGTGGTCGTCGAGGCGCACGCGCACCAGGTCGGCCCGGCGGCCCTCTTCGATGACACCGCGATCGGAAAGACCGACGGCCTCGGCCGGGTTCTTGGACACCATTGCCACCGCCTGCGGCAGGGAAATGCTATCGACGACGTCGCCGAGAAAGAAGGCGGACTGGATCAGGCTGAAGGGGATGTAGTCGGACGACAATATGTCGAGCAGGCCGTCGCTGGCCAGCGTGCGCGCCGAGACATTGCCCGAATGCGAGGCGCCGCGCATGACATTGGGCGCGCCCATCAGCACGCCGAGCCCGGCATCCTTCGAAGCCCTGGCGGCTTCCTCGGTGGTCGGGAATTCGGCAACGCGCACGCCTTGCTCGATGGCTTCGTCGACATGGCCCGTCGTCGCATCGTCATGGCTTGCAAGCACGATGCCGCGCTCGTGGCAGGCGGCGGCGATGAAGACGCGGTTCGGGGCCGAATTCCGGGCCGATTCGCCCATCCGCTTCTCGCAGAATTTCTGGAAATCCTGATCGGTCAGCTTCAGCTTGCGCTGATAGTAGTAGGCGTAGGTTTCGAGGTTGACGAACTGGCGCTGGCCTGGCGCATGGTCCATCAGCGAGGCGAGCTTCACCCGTTCGTCCGTCTCGAAATTGGCGAAGGCCCTGAGGCAATCCGGCGCCGAGACCTCGCAGCGTAGATGGATGAAATGATCGGCCCGCAATCGATCCATCCGCACGCTGTCCTCGATCGCATCGGCGAGCTTGCGGATGTCGGCGGCGTTGAGATCGGCATCCTCGTCCATGCCGACACGCAAGGCGTCGAGCACGGTGGTGATGCCTGCCGTCGCCACCTGCGCGTCATGGGCGAGCACGGCGGCGATCGGGTTCCAACGCACCTTGGGCCGCGGCGCATAGTGGCCTTCCAGGTGATCGGTGTGCAGCTCGACCAGTCCCGGAATGATGAAGTCGCCAGCCATGTCCTCGCCGGCTCGCACGGCGCCGGCGGATATGTCGGCGATCAGACCGTCACGCATCACGAGCGAACCGTCGATGATCTCGTCGGCAAGAACGATGCGGGCGTTGCTCAGAATGGTGTCGGCGGTCATTTCAGGCAGTCCTTGGTTTTTTCTGGCCTTTACGGCTTGTTGCTTCAGGCGGTTTTTCTGGCCGGACGGCGCCCGAGCGCGTGTTGGGAAAGCACCATGAACGGGGCGCCAGGTTCGGGCTCGATGAACAACGTCAGCGCGTCCACCGGAACCGGCTGGCGCAGCACCTCGGCGAACAGGCCCTCGATTGCCAGGCAAAGACGAGGGCTATCCTGTGGCCCGGCCCTGCCGGACAGCGTCATGTGAAAGCGGAAGCTCTCGAAGACGTAAGGGTAGCCCCATTGGCAGAGATTGCGGAATTCGCCCGGCTTCAGCGAGTCCGGGCTGCGCCGCTCGATCTCGGCCTCCGTCAACGGCGCGCGAAAGCGGTCGAAATCGCGCACCACATCATCGGCGAAGCGATTGAGCGGAGGCAATGGCGCCTCCGGCACCAGTGCGAAGAAACCGTCGATCTGGCTGACGACGAGACGCGGGATCATCACAACCGGCGTCGCCTCGGCAAAGGCGTCGAGCGCTGCGCGCAACGAGGCTTCGGTTTCGTTGGCCGCTAACCGGAAAGGGGCTTTCAGCGTTGCGTGAAAACCATAGCGCCGTGCCGATGCGGTGTGGAAGGCGACTTCCGCCGCCGACAAATCGCCCACCGCCTCCACCGGTCGCGTCGCGGCGCCGAACGGGTCACGGCCCAGCCAGTTGGCGGCGATCCGCGCCAATTTTTCGTCCTGTTGGGGGGTGAAGTAGATGGCGTAGCGCATCGAAAATCCTCGTCAGACCGTTGCCATAGGTGATTTCCATGACGGATTGACGAAGCTTTGAAGGGTTTTCGAAGGCAAATCGACTCCGCCGGTCCTTAGCCGACGATTTTTCTGATCTGGACCAACAGGTTCAGCCGTGAACGCGCAACGGTCAGGCCTTCATCAGCCATTCGTGCTCGGGCGCATTGTGGAATTTCCACGTCCGCTTCGGGCCGGCCATGACGTTGAGATAGTAGAGGTCGTAGCCATGGCAAGCCGCGCAGGGGTGATAGCCCTTGGGCACCAGCACGACGTCGCCGTCCTCGATCGCCATCGCCTCGTCCAGCGCGCGGGAGCCGTCCTTGTCGGCGTCGGTATAGACCCGCTGGAAAGCAAAGCCCTGCGGCGGGTTGAGGCGGTGATAATAGGTTTCCTCGAGATAGGATTCGTTAGGCAGATTGTCCTGGTCGTGCTTGTGCGGCGGATAGCTCGACGTATGGCCGCCGGGCGTGATGACCTCGACCACCAGCAGCGAATCGGCCGGCTTGCCCTCGGGCAGGATGTTGGTGACGTAGCGCGTATTGGTGCCCTTGCCGCGCACCTCCTGGCCGAGGTCGTCAGGCCCGATGACGCGAACCGGCAGGCCGCCGCTCAATCCCGGCGCCGAGCAGACCGCCAGTTCCAGTCCGCTATCAGCCGTCACCGACCAGTCCGATCCCTGCGGCACATAGACCGACCATGGTTTGCCTTCGAAGGGCGACATGCGCTGGCCAAGCAGGCCGAGATCCTTGCCGCCGGCCGTGACCGTGCCCTTGCCGGTGACGAACACCAGGCAGACTTCGCGATCGTCCGTTGTTCCCGAAGCCGTTTCGCCCGGTTCCAGCCGGTGCAGGTCGAACCCGACATAGGTCCATCCGGCGCTTTGCGGCGTGACATGCGCGACACGGCCATGGCCCTTGTCGGCTTTGACCAGCAGCTTCGACATCCGGTTACTCCTTCGGTTCGACTTCGGCGGGCGCCTTGTTCTCGTCGGCCGGCTTGTAGAGATAAAAAAACTGCCAGACGCCATAGCCGGCGAAGCCCAGCGCGATCACGCCCCAGAACGGCGTGCCGCTCGCGAATTCGATGATCGACCAGATGACGCAGACCGCGACGACGGCGACACGCCGCCATAGGGGCCGGAAGAAGGGGTGCTCGGAATCTTTCATCGCGGCAACCTACAGCAAGCCCGGCCTGGCGAGAACCCGATCAGACATCGGGGAAGCCCTGGGTCTCGACCGTGTAGCCGGCCGCCGTCATCACCCGCATCAACTCCTTGTGGCCCACCTGCGCCATCTTGAGCGGCGGGTTCTTCTTCGGGTCCTGTTCGGCCTCGACCACGAACCAGCCTTCATAGCCGTGGTCGGCGAAACGCTGCACGATGGCGCCGAAATCCAGCGAGCCGTCGCCCGGCACGGTGAAGGCGCCGAGAGCCACCGCATCGAGGAAGGACTGCCTCGTGCGGTCGAGCTTCTCGATCACGCCCATGCGTACATCCTTCACATGCACATGGCTGATGCGCTTGTGGTGATTGTCGATGGCGCGCAGCACATCGCCGCCGGCAAAGGCCAGATGTCCAGCGTCAAGCAGCAGCGGAATGCCCGCTCCGGAATGGCGCATGAAGGCGTCGAGCTCCGCCTCGGTCTCGACCACCGCCGCCATATGGTGATGATAGGAAAGCGGCATGCCTTGCTCGGCGCACCATTCGCCGAATTCGGTCAGGCGCCTGGCATAGGCCTTCATCTCGTCGCTCGAGAGTTTCGGCTTGGTGGCGAGCGGCTTCGAGCGGTCGCCCTGGATCGAACGGCCAACCTCGCCATAGACGATGCAAGGCGCGTTGACCGCCTTGAACAGGTCGATCATCGGCTGGATGCGATCCTTGTTCTTGCTCATCTCCTCGTCGACCAGCGTGCCCGAGAACCAGCCGCCGCACAGTGTGACGTCAGCCGCCTTCAGGATCGGCAGCATCACCTTGGGGTCCTTGGGAAAGCGCCGTCCCATCTCCATGCCGGTGAAGCCGGCCGAACGCGACTGGCGTAGGCACTCCTCCAACGACACGTCGTCGCTGAGTTCCGCAAGATCGTCGTTCCACCACGCGATGGGGGACATGCCCAGTTTGGCTTTCAAGTCGTCACTCCGGTTCTTGTTCACCCTCCCCCTTGTGGGGAGGGTCGCTGCGAAGCAGCGGGGTGGGGGCGCGGCGCCAGACCCCACCCGGACCTTCGGTCCGACCTCCCCACAAGGAGAGGTAGGGGGTGGGCAGCGCCGAGATCAATCGCCGACGCTCTGCATCCGCCGCTTCTCGTCATAGACCTTGCGCGCCGCGTTCACTTGGCTGCGCTCGGAGACTTCCGGCACCGCCACGTCCCACCAGTGGCCGCCGGCATCGGTGGAGACCAGCGGATCGGTGTCGATGACCAGTACCGTGGTGCGGTCGTTGCCTTTCGCCTGAGCCAGCGCCGTCTCCAGCCCTGCGATCGACGAGACCTTCTCGGCGATCGCCCCCATGCTCGCGGCGTGCGCGGCAAAGTCGACGTCGGGCAGCACCTCGTGGCGCGCGTCCTTCAGGAGATTGTTGAAGTTGGCGCCGCCGGTCGCCATCTGCAGCCGGTTGATGCAGCCAAAACCCCTGTTGTCGAGCAGCACGATGGTTAGCTTCAGGCCGAGCATCACCGAGGTGGCGATCTCGGAATTGAGCATCAGGTAAGAGCCGTCGCCGATCATGACGACGACCTCTTCGTCAGGCTTGGCCATCTTGGTGCCGAGCCCGCCCGCAATCTCATAGCCCATGGTCGAGAAGCCGTATTCTGCGTGGTAGGAGCCGGGCGCGCCGGCCTGCCAAAGCTTGTGCAATTCGCCCGGCAGCCCGCCGGCGGCGTTGAGCAGCGTCACGCCGGAGCCCATGGCGCGTTGCACGGCGCCGATCACCTGCGCGTCGGAAGGGTAGGCGGCATTGGTCGACGCCGTCACCTTGGCGGCTTCGGCCTGCCATTCCTTCTTGCCGGCTGCCGCATTGTCGGTCCAGGCGGATGGCGCCTTCCAACCCTTCAGCGCGGCACCGAGTTCGGCCAAGCCTTCGGCCGCGTCGGCGACCAGCGGCGATGCCCGATGCTTGCCGGCATCGAAAGGCTGCACATTCAAGCCGATGATGGTCTTGCCCGAATTCTTGAACAGCGCCCAGGAGCCGGTGGTGAAATCCTGCAGGCGCGTGCCGATGGCGAGCACGACATCGGCCTCTTCCGCCAGCCGGTTGGCGGCCGACGTGCCGGTGACGCCGATCGCCGCCATGTTGAGCGGATGATCGTCCGGCAGCGAGGATTTGCCGCCCTGCGTTTCGCAGACCGGAATGCCGGCGCCTTCAACGAATTTCGCCAGTTCGTCCGAGGCCCGAGAATAGAGCACGCCGCCGCCGGCGATCACCAGCGGCTTGCTTGCGCTCTTCAGCGCTGCAACCGCAGCCGCCAATTCAGCCCGGTCCGGGCGCGGCCGGCGCTGGCGCCAGACCCGTTCGGCAAAGAAGCTCTCGGGATAGTCATAGGCCTCGGCCTGCACGTCCTGGCAGAGCGACAAGGTCACCGGCCCGCATTCGGCCGGGTCGGTCAGCACGGCCATGGCGCGGTTGAGCGCCGGGATGATCTGCTCCGGCCGCGTGATGCGGTCGAAATAGCGCGACACCGGACGAAAACAGTCATTGACCGTCGCCGTGCCGTCCGAAAAATCCTCGGCCTGCTGAAGCACCGGATCGGGAACGCGGTTGGCGAAGACGTCACCCGGCAGAAACAGGACAGGCAACCTGTTTACATGCGCAAGTGCCGCCGCCGTCACCATGTTGAGCGCGCCGGGCCCGATCGATGAGGTGGCGGCCATGAAGCGGCGGCGGAAATTGGCCTTGCCATAGGCGATCGCCGCATGCGCCATCGCCTGTTCATTGTGGGCGCGGAAGGTCGGCAGTTTGTCGCGCACCTGGTAGAGCGCCTCGCCGATGCCGGCAACATTGCCGTGGCCGAAGATGGCCCAGACGCCGCCGAAGATCGGTACCTTTGCGCCGTCGATCTCGGTCATCTGTTTGCTCAGGAAACGGGTCAGCGCCTGCGCCATCGTCAGGCGGATTGTCTTGCTCATTGGTTTCCTCCGCAGTCCCTGTGCCCGTGCCTTCTTATGCTGCTTTACGGCCGCGCGCGGCAAGCCATGCCTCGGTCAGTTGCTCGAAGCGCGATGCCATGTCGGCAATCGCTTCGTCGTCCGACATCTTCCCGGAAAGCCATTGTTCGGCGGCATTGATGAAGATGGTGCGGCCGACCGCGAAACCCTTGACGATAGGCGCCTTGGCCGTCGCTGCGAAGGCGGCCTCCAACTCGTCCTGCGGGGCTTCCAGGCCGAGCAGCACGACGCCGCGGCACCAGGGATCGTTTTTCAGGATCACGGCCTCGATCTTCGTCCACGCGCCGCTAGACGCCTGCGGTTCGAGCTTCCACCAATCCGGCTTGATGCCGAGCGCATAGAGTTCCTCAAGCGCACGCGGGATGGTCGTGTCGTCGAGCTTGCCGTGCTTGCCGGCGATGATCTCGATGAGAAGCTCCCTGCCCACTTTCCGCGCGGCCTCGAACAGTGCGCGCAATTTCTGCTGCTGTTCCTCCTTCAAGCCCGGCGGATCGTCGGGATGATAGAAGCAAAGGCATTTGATGCAGTGGTCGACCGGCCATTCGGTGAGCTGCGAACCGATGTCCTGCGAGAATTCGAAGCGCAGCGGCCGCGAGCCCGGCAGCTCCACCGGCCGCCCGAGCCAGGCAAAGGAATGCCTGGCGAATTCGAACATCGCCTCGCGGCCATGCCTCTCGTCGAGCAACATGCCGTATCCGTCGCGCCCGGCGGCGACCTTGGCCGCCGCTTTCACCGTCAGCACCTTGAAGTCCTCGATGCGCGAGGCATCGGCGCCAGTCTTGGCCGCCACGTCCTCGAGCTGCACCCGGTGGTCGCAGGCGAATGCCATCAGCGAGGGAATGTCGTGCCGGCGCGTCGTTGCCCAATGGATGTGGTTGATCGCCTCGTCCTTGCGCAACGCCAGATGCCTGCTGCCGTGTTTGAGGAAGAACTGCAATTCCTCGAAGGTCGGATATTCCGGCGCACACAACAGCCGCGACACGGCGAAGGCGCCGCAGGCATTGGCCCAGGTCGCCGCCGTGGCAAGGCTTTCGCCGCCGAGCCAGCCGCGCAGGAAGCCCGACATGAAGGCATCGCCGGCGCCAAGCACGTTGTAGATCTCGATCGGAAAACCCTTGCCGACCACGCCGTCCTCGAGATCGTCGCTGATCGGCCCGTCATAGACGATGCAGCCCATGGCGCCGCGCTTCAAGACGATGGTGGCCGAGGACAGCGAACGGATCGTCTTTAGCGCGCTCAGGCAGTCGTCGGCGCCCGAGGCGATCATGATCTCTTCCTCGGTACCCACGACGAGGTCGCAATCGGGCAGCACCGTCTTCAACTGTGCCGAGACGCGGTCGGACTTGACGTAGCGCTCAAAACCCTCGGCGTGGCCGGCCAGGCCCCAGAGGTTCGGCCGGTAGTCGATGTCGAACACGACCTTGCCGCCCTTGGCCTTCATGATGCGGATCGCCTTGCGCTGGGCGGCATCGCTGTTGGGCCGGGAAAAATGTGTGCCGGTGACGACGACCGCGCGAGCCGAGGAAATAAACGCCTCGTCGATGTCCTCCTCGGCCAGCGCCATGTCGGCGCAGTCGGAGCGGTAGAAGATCATCGGCGAAACGCCTTCGCTCTCGACCGAAAGCAGCACCAGCGCGGTCAATCGCTCCTTGTCGGTCTTCAGCCCGTCGGTGTTGACGCCTTCGCGCTTCAATTGTTCACGGATGAAGCGGCCCATCTGCTCGTCGCCGACCCGCGTCAGCAGCGCCGAACGCAGGCCGAGCCGCGCCGTGCCGACCGAGATATTGGCGGGGCAGCCGCCGACCGACTTGGCGAAGGAGGTGATGTCCTCCAGCCGTGAGCCGATCTGCTGGCCATAGAGGTCGACGGAAGCCCGGCCGATGGTGATGACGTCGAGCGCAGCGTATTTCGCGTCCACGGCTTCGCTCATTGGAACCTCCCGTCGGGCCTGTTATGTTGGGGTACACGCGCGAGCGGCAGCGTGGCGCCGAAAAATATGAAATAATAATTCCAATCCATAGTCAATATGGAATGAGCATTCCCCGATCTAAAATCGCCTTTTGCCTTCCACTCAGGCCTTGCGCCCTTTGCCGGGGTTGCGCCGCTTCTCGCCGACGCCAACGGTCAGCGCCATGGCCAGCGCCATCGTCGCCGATAGCGAGCGGAAGCCGGCAAAATCCGCCTCGGCAACCTCGAACCAGACGCTGGCGAACTGAGCAAGCGGTGAAAACGAGCTGTCGGTGATGGCAATGATCGGCACGCCCTGTTCCGAAATCGTGCGCGCCTCCTCGATCGTGGCCGGCGCATAGGGCGAGAAGGAAATGGCGACGACGGCATCCGCGGGCGTCGCAAAGCTGACCATCTCGGCGTTGAGGCCGGCGGCTGATTCGATCAGCTGGTTGCGGATCTTCAGCTTGCCAAGCGCATAGGCGATGTAGGACGCCACCGGATAGGAGCGCCGCTTGGCCAGCACATAGATGGTCTGTGCCTTGGCCAGCAGGGAAATCGCTTCTTCCAGATGCGCGTCGTCCAGCGTGCGCGAAATGTCGTTGAGCGAGGTGCTGGCGGCGGCGACGAAGCCGTCGAAGATCGCCCGGTGGCCGGCGCCGCCCTCGGCCTTGGCGCGCAGCGCCTGCAGCCGTTCGTCATAGGAGGAGTTGCGCTCGCGCAGCCGTTCGCGAAACACCTGCTGCAGGCTGGTGAAGCCGTCAAAGCCGAGCTGCTGGGCAAAGCGGATCAGTGTCGAGGGCTGCACGCCGGCCGAGGCGGCGATGCTGGCGGCGGTGCCGAAGGCGATATCGTCGGGATTGTCGAGCGCATAAGCGGCGATCTGGGCGATGCGCTTGGGCAGGCTTTCGCGCCGATCGAGGATCGTGGCGCGCAGCGTCTCGAAGTCGCGAGGTACCCGTTCGTCCATCGTCGGCCCGTCCAAGCTCATCGGTGAAGCGTCCTCTCTGCCCCATCATAGCGAGGCTGCGCAAGAACACCATAAAAAATGAGGCAGACATTCCATTCCGAACAAAAATGGACTAATTCATCCACGTAGCATCTATGACGGTGGAGGAACGGAAAATGGTCGGCGTCGGTCTTATCGGCACGGGATTCATGGGCAAGTGCCACGCCATCGCGTGGAGTGCCGTCGGCGCCGTCTTTCCAGACATGACCAAACCGCGGCTTGTCCATCTCGGCGAGGTCAATGAGGATCTCGCCAGGCGCAAGGCCGGCGAGTTCGGTTTCGCCAGGGCGTCCGGTGACTGGCGCGCCGTCGTCAACGATCCCGAAGTGGACGTCGTCTCGCTCACCACGCCCAACCAGTTCCATCCGGAAATGGCCATCGCAGTTCTCGAGGCCGGCAAGCATTTGTGGTGCGAAAAGCCGATGGCGCCGAGCTTCGCCGAAGCCGAGGCGATGGCGGCCGCGGCGAAGAAATCCGGCAAGGTCGCGGCGCTCGGTTACAATTACATCCAGAGCCCGGCCATCCGCCACATCGGCGCGCTGCTCGACGAAAACATCATCGGCGAGGTCAACCATCTGCGCATCGAGATGGACGAGGATTTCATGGCCGATCCCGAGGCGCTGTTCTTCTGGAAGCACGAGGCATCTTCCGGCTATGGCGCGCTTGATGATTTCGCCGTGCATCCGCTGTCGCTGGTGTCGACCCTGTTCGGCCGCGTCGCCAGCGTCATCTGCGACATGGCCAAGCCCTATGCCGATCGCAAGCTGGCCGCCGGCGGCCGCCGCGCGGTCGAGACCTACGACATTGCCTCCGTGCTGATGCATCTGGAGAACGGCATCGCCGGCACGCTTCTGGTCAACCGTTCGGCCTGGGGCCGCAAGGGCCGCATCGCCGTCCAGATCTTCGGCTCCAAGGGCTCGATCCTGTTCGACCAGGAGCGGATGAATGAGTTCCAGCTCTACCTCACATCGGATCGCCCGACCGAACAGGGCTATCGCACCATCCTGGTGGCGCCGCAGCACAAGCCCTACGATCTGTTCGTGCCCGCGCCCGGGCATAGCCTCGGCTTCAACGATCTCAAGATCATCGAATGCCATGAACTGCTGACCCGGCTCGCCGGCAGACCGGCGCGGCTCATCGAATTCGACGAAGGTCTGGAGATCGAGCGCACCGTGCATGCGATGGCGCGATCGTTCGAGGAGAAGCGCTGGGTGGATGTAAGGTAAGGTTCGCTCCGCTGGTCGGTTTAGCCGGCGGCCGCTGCGTTGACTTCCCACCCATTGACCCAGATCTGCCGCAACCGATCGCCTTCGCCCTTGAAGCGCAGTCCCGTCGGCTGGCAATCCTCGATGCGGTCGCTGCGGAAATTGCGGATCGCCTGGCGCAGCTCGCACCAGGCGACGATGTTGGCGGTCTCGGCGTAATAGATCAGCGCGATCGGGCGGATGAGGCGCTCGGAAGCGCGGCCAAGCTCGTCGCGATAGGAGAGGTCGAGCTTCTCCTCGTCGCGTATAGCGCGGCGCACCAGCGCCAGGTCGATCGCACCTGCAGAGGGCGCGGCGAATCCCCACGCATGCAGCGCATTGGCGTCGAGCGTCTGGCGCAAAGGCGGCGGTACGGCGCCGGCGATCTTGGCGCCGACGCGCTTGGCTGCCTGCTTGAGCTCGTCGTCGCCCGTGCGCTCCAGCAGCGCCAGTGACAGCACGATCGCCTCCATCTCCTCGATCGAAAACATCAGAGGCGGCAAGTCGAAGCCGGGGCGCAGGATATAGCCGATGCCCCTCCCGCCCTCGATCGGCACGCGCATGGCCTGAAGCGCTGCGATGTCGCGATAGATCGAGCGTATCGTCACCTCCAGCTGCGCGGCTATCATTGCCGCCGTCACCGGCTGCCGCGCCAGCCGCAGGATCTGGATGATCTCGAACAGGCGCGACGCCTTGCGCATTTTTCTCACCCGTTGCCGATCACAACTGACACATCATCGTCAGTTGGTTCGGCCTATAGGATCGTCTATCGGATTGAAAATCAACAGGTTCCGCTGCGGCTGGGCCGAGCGAGGCGACAGGCTACTGACATGAGCTATGCTGAAAATCTCTGGCTGTTCTTTATCCTGCTGTTCGGCATCATCGCCGTTCCGGGCATGGACATGCTGTTCGTGCTGGCCAATGCGCTGACGGGCGGGCGCGACAGGGGCCTTGCCGCGACCGGCGGCATCATGGTCGGCGGCATGGTGCACACGCTGAACGGCGCGATCGGCGTCGGCCTGCTGATGCATTTTTTGCCGATCCTGTTCAAGCCGCTGTTGATTGCAGGCGCCGCCTACATGGCCTTCATCGGCATCACGCTGATGCGCAGCTCCATCACTGTCGGTCGCGACGGGCCCGCCGGCAGCCGCTCGGCATGGAAGGCGTTTCGCCAAGGCCTTGTGACCTGCCTGATCAACCCGAAGGCCTACCTGTTCGTCCTTGCCGTCTATCCGCAGTTCCTGAAAACGGACTACGGCCCGATCTGGATGCAGGCGACGGTGATGGGCCTGCTGACCGTGCTGACGCAGGCCGCGATCTATGGCGGGCTCGTAATATCGGCCGGCCGCAGCCGCAAGCTGCTGATCGCTAATCCGCGAGCGACCATCCTTGCCGGCCGGGCGGCCGGGCTGCTGCTCTTCGCGGTGTCCGTGTTCACCGCATGGGAAGGGCTGAGGGCGGCGTAATGCCGGGCTAGACCGGACCGCCGCCCTTCTGGCGCCGGCCGGATCAGGCGGCGCCCTGCAGCGTGGCGAGAAGCTCGTCCAGCTGCTCGAATTGCTCGGACATCGCATCCGTCGCCCCGGCGCCGGCGTCGAGGGCTTCCTTCGAGGGATAGAGCTCGCGCATGACTAGCAGCGTCTTGCCGCCTTTTTCCTCGAAGGTCACCGTGGTGACGGGTCCACCCTCACCCCCTTCGTCATTGGTCCAGACGAGGCGCGAGTGCGGTGTCACTTCGAGATACCTGCCGAAGAACTCGGCAGGGTTCGAGCCGTCATGCCCGAACACCAAACGGTACCCGCCTCCCACACGAACATCCATCTCGCAGGAACGCAGGAACATGCCCATCGACTTCGGCACCCACCACTGCTTGAACAGCTCAGGCTTGGTCCACGCCTCGAACACGATGCGCGCAGGCGCGTCGAAGCTTCGCGTAACGACCAACTCCCGGTCGGACCTCCGTTCCACCGTCGTGCGTTTGGCCTCACTCGCTCTTCCTGCGTCCATCGACTTCCTCCTTGCGTTTCAATTCCTCGATAACCTTATCCAACTCGTCGAAGCGTGCGGCCCAGAGCTGCCGGTATCTCTCGATCCATTCCGCCTCATCCTCCAGGCGACGCAGGCCCAGCTTGCAGGTCCGCACGCGCCCGACCTTCCGAGTCGTGACGAGTCCCGCTTGCTCCAGGACGCCGACATGCTTCTTCATGCCCGTGAGGGTCATGTGGAATTTCTGGGCCAAGTCCGTGATCGAAGCGTCCGCACGGCCGAGCTGCTCCAGAACGCCGCGCCGGGTGGCGTCCGAAAGCGCGGCGAACGAGGCGTCCAGGCGGGTCGCGGAATACTGAACCATTTGGTTCAGTGTGTAACACGCAGATTGGTGGCACGCAAGGGAGGTGGAGGCTGCGGGCCCTAGGGCGGCGTGGTCCTGGGCTGAAACCGGAAACGCCGCCCTAATGCTTCAACCGGATCAGGCGGCGCCCTGCCGGCTCTCCATCAAGGCGCGGCGCGCCGACCGGCGCCATTCCACGGCGCCGGCAAGGCCGTGCAGCACCGTCTCCGTGGCCGCCCAGTCGATGCAGCCATCGGTGATGCTCTGGCCGTAGACGAGCTGCTTACCCGGCACGACATCCTGCCGGCCGGCGACGAGATTGCTCTCGATCATGACGCCGATAATGCGCTCGTCCCCCGCCGCGACCTGTCCCGCCACGTCAGCCGCGACCTTGGGCTGGTTCTCCGGCTTCTTGGCTGAGTTGGCATGGCTGACATCGATCATCAGGCGGGGCGCGATACCGATGCGGGCGAGTTCGACCGAGGCGGCCTCGACGCTTGCCGCGTCATAGTTGGGCTGAACGCCGCCACGCAGGATGACATGGCAATCCTCGTTTCCGGTCGTTGCCGCGATCGCACTGCGTCCGCCCTTGGTCACCGCCATGAAATGATGCGGCTGGGCGGCGGATTTCACCGCCTCGGCAGCGATCCTGAGATTGCCGTCGGTGCCGTTCTTGAAGCCGACCGGACAGGACAGGCCCGAGGCCAGCTCGCGATGGATCTGGCTCTCGGTCGTGCGCGCGCCGATCGCGCCCCAGGCGACGAGGTCGGCAATGTATTGCGGCGTGGTCATGTCGAGGAATTCGGTCGCCGCCGGCAGGCCCAGATTGTTGACGGCCGACAGCACATTGCGGGCCATCCGCAGCCCCTTGTCGATGTTGAAACTGCCGTCGAGGTCGGGGTCGTTGATCAGGCCCTTCCAGCCGACCGTCGTGCGCGGCTTTTCGAAATAGACCCGCATCACGATCTCGAGCCGGTCGGACAGAGCTTCGCGCAGCGCCGCCAGACGGCTGGCATAGTCAACGGCCGCGACCGGATCGTGGATGGAACAAGGGCCGACGATGACAACAAGTCGGTCGTCGGCCCCGGTCAGGATGGAGTGGATGGCGTTGCGCGAGGCGGCAACGGTGCGCGTCGCCGTGAGTGAGCGCGGTATCTCGCGCATCACCTCTTCCGGCGTGCTCAGCAGTCTCAGTTCCTTGACCCGAAGGTCGTCTGTGGTGGTCAACACGGCTTCTGCTCCTGGTTGGGAGACCTGCCGGCTGAAAACAAAAAAGCCGCCAGGTCTGGCGGCTTGTCGGACTGTTTGCTGCAATCTTCAGATCGAGCGCAATCCTCCCGCCGCCAGCGAGCTGCTAAAGTACCAATAGGTGGCGGTCAGGTGGATCATGCGGCTCATATAGTCGAAGCGGCGGCGTTTGTCACGTACCCTGGTAGCAAGCAATTTCAGGTGAGGGCCGAGCCTTTGCGATTTCGTCATTCTAGGGCGAAGCAGGAGCGAAGCTCCGTCGCGGAGACCCTGGGATCCATGCCGCGACCTAGATGGGAGAGTGCTGCGGTGCAGAATCTTGCGCCGTAGCGACGGCCCGGAAGTCGCGGCATGGATCCTCGGGTCTGCGCCGCGTCGCTGCGCTCCTTGCTCCGCCCGTGGATGACCACCTGGTTAACGGTTTCGCTTACGCGGCCGCTACTCCGGCGACGCCCCAGCGATGCTCTGGTCGTAGTCGACCAGCGAGCCGGTCATCACGCCGGACTGCGGGCTGACCATGTAGCTGATCAGCCGGGCAAGCTGGTCCGGCTTCACCAGCTGGCCCATCGGCTGCGCGGCCTCGGCCTTCTCGAGCCAGTCGTCGGGTGCATCGTGCCATTTCTTCTGCACGATGTCCTCGCCCTCGGTGTCCATCCAGCCGGGCAGCACGGCGTTGCAACGGATGCGGTTGAAGCGGTAGGCATTGGCGACATTCTTGGTCAGCGTCATCAGTGCGCCCTTGCTGGTCGAATAGGGCGTCAGGAACGACTGGCCGGTATGCGCCGACATCGACAGCACGTTGACGATCGATCCGGGGGCCTTTTTCTCAAGCAGATGCGCCACAACGCCCTGCATCAGGAAGAAGGGTCCTCGCACATTGGTGTCGAAGATGGTGTCGAACAGCTCCTCGCTAGTCTCCACCAACGAGCCGCGCGCGGATGTGGCGGCGGCGTTGACCAGGGCGTTGATGGTGCCGAAATGCGAAAGCGCGGTGGCGACGGCGCGCTTGCAGTCGGCCACCTTGGAGACATCGGCGCTGATGAAGATCGCGTCGACGCCCGACTTCTTGAGGCTGGCGACTGCCTTGTCGCCCTTTTCCTGCGAGCGGCCGATCAGGGCCAGCGCCCGGCAGCCTTCGTCCGCCAATACCTCGGCGACCGCGAAGCCTATGCCTTGTGCGCCGCCGGTGACGATGGCGCGCGTTTGTGAATTGCGATCGGCTGATGCGCTCATCGCTCTGCTCCTGTGCTTTAAGTCGTTACTTGTCGAGGCGGACGGTCTGGCCTGATGTCGCCGATTTCAGCGCCGCATCCGCCAGCCGAAGTGCGATGAGCCCGTCCGTCCCGCTCGGTGCCGCCTTCTTGCCCGACGTCGCGGCGGCGATGAAGGACGCAATCTCAATGGCATAGGCGTCGAGGTAGCGGGTCATGAAGAAATCGTGCAGCGGCGGGCGCGTATAGCCCTTTTCATTGGCCAGTTCGATCGACACCGGCCGCTGGTTCTCGGCCGCGACCATGCCTTTCGAGCCATGCACCTCGATGCGCTGGTCGTAGCCATAGGTGGCGCGGCGGGAATTGGAGATGACGGCCTGCTTGCCCGACGCGGTTTCGAGGATGACGCTGACCGAGTCGAAATCGCCGGCCTCGCCGATCTTCTTGTCGACCAGCACCGAGGCATGCGCACTGACCGCCACCGGCTCTTCGCCGAGCAGGAAGCGCGCCATGTCGAAGTCGTGGATGGTCATGTCGCGAAAAATGCCGCCGGAGCGCGCGATGTAGTCGATCGGCGGTGCGCCCGGATCGCGCGACGTGATGGTCACCATCTCGACCACGCCGATGGCGCCGTCATCGATTGCCTTGCGCACCGCAGCGAAGTGCGGGTCGAAGCGCCTGTTGAAGCCGACCATCAGCGTCGCCTTGGCCTTCTCGACCACGGCCAGGCACTGCTCGACACGGCTGACGTCGAGGTCGATCGGTTTCTCGCAGAAGATCGCCTTGCCGGCCTTGGCGAAGCGCTCGATCAGGTCGGCATGGGTGTCGGTCGGCGTGCAGATCACGACCGCGTCGATGTCCCCGGATTTCTCGATGGCATCGATGGTGCGCACCTCGGCGCCGTAGGCCGTGGCGAGTTCGCTCGCCGCCTTCTCGAAAGCGTCGGCAACGGCGACCAGTTTGGCCTGCGGATTGGAGCCGACGGCGCGGGCGTGGACCTTGCCGATGCGGCCGGCACCGAGGAGGGCGAAGCGGAGAGTCATGGAAATTTCCTCTGGGGATGGTTCGAAGCTGGCGGGGCGCCGGTCATGCGCGCAGGTGTTTTTCCGGTCAAGACAAGATCGACAGGGAGGCGATGACCGCCGCCTCCGCGCCCGGCCTAGGCCGCGAGTTCGGCCCCTCCGGTCTTGGCGCCGGTGATGTAGGAAACGATATCGTTTCCGTCGGTGTTCTCCTTGCGCAAATTGGCGACGATGCGGCCGCGCCGGAAGACGACGATGCGGTCGCAAAGGTCGAACACCTGGCGCATATTGTGGCTGATCAGGATCAGCGGCTCGCCATTGTCCTTCAGCGTGCGGATGATGTTCTCGACCTGCGCGGTCTCCTGCACGCCGAGTGCTGCCGTCGGCTCGTCCATGATGATCAGCTTGGAGGCGAAGGTCGCGGTCCTGGCGATCGCCACGCACTGCCGCTGGCCGCCCGACATGTGGCGGATGGTGTTCGACAGGTTGGGGATTTTCACCGCCGTGCGCACCAGCGCGGCTTCGGTCGCCTTGCGCATCCCCCGGCGGTCCAGGATCGAAAACGGTCCCAGATTGAACAGCACTTTTTCGCGGCCAAGGAACAGGTTCGACGGCACGTCGAGGTCGTCGGCCAGCGCCAGGTTCTGGAACACGGTCTCGATGCCGGCCTCGCGCGCCTCGATAGGGCCCGAAAAATTGACTTGCTTGCCGTCGAACCAGATCTGGCCGCTGGTCGGTTGCTCGACGGCGGTGATCTGGCGCACGAAAGTCGACTTGCCGGCGCCATTGTCGCCCATGATGGCGACGTGTTCGCCCTTGCGCAGCTCGAAATTCGCGCCTTCCAGCGCCTGCACGCCGCCATAGCGCTTGGTCAGGTTTTCGGTCTTCAGGACGATGTCTGACATGGTCAAGCCCTCAATGCCCGCAGGCGTTGGCGCCACTGGTCGAGAACGACGGCGCCGACGATGATCACGCCCTTGACCATCTCCTGGTAGTAGGCGTCGAGGCGCAGGAAGGTGAAGCCGGAGATGATGACGCCGAAGATCAGCGCGCCGATCACCGTGCCGATGATCGAGCCGCGGCCGCCCGACAGCGATACGCCGCCGATGACCGCCATGGCGATGGCGTCGAGTTCGTACATCACGCCCATGCCGGCTTGGGCGGTGAGGTTCTTGGAAGACAGCACCACCGCGGCGAGCGCCGCGAGTATGCCGGCGATGACGTAGACCAGGATCTTGTGGTTGGCGATCTTAATGCCGGACATGCGCGCGGCGTCCTCGTTGGAGCCGATCGCGTAGCAATGCTTGCCGTATCGTGTGTAGGTCATGATCAGCTGGAACAGCACGGCCAGCGACAGGAAGATGATGACGGGCATCAGGCCCTTGCCGATGGCGGCGAAGCTCTCGGTCGGGAACGAGATGGGCTGCCCCTTGGACCACCATTTGGCGATGCCGCGCGCGGTCACCATCATGCCTAGCGTGGCGATGAAGGGCGGAATGCGCGTGTAGGCGATCAGGGCGCCGTTGACCAGGCCTGCCAGCAGCCCGCAGCCGATGGCGACCAGCACCGGCACGATGACCGGCAGGTCGGTCCAGCCCTGAGCCAGGAACATCGCCTTGGGATTGGGGTTGCCGTTGACCGTCGCCACCTGGGCGAAGCTCATGGCGATCATGGCGGTGGCGCCGACGATCGAGCCCGACGACAGGTCGATGCCGCCCGATATGATCACCTGCGTCACGCCGATGGCGATGATGCCCACGATCGATACTTGCAGGATGATGATCTGTAGCCGCGCCTCGTTGAAGAGGCCGCCGACATTGCTGCGGGTGTTGAACAGGAAGCTGTCGCCGAGAAAGACGCGGCCGATCAATTCGAAGATGACGACAAGAATGACGAGCGCCAGGAAGACGTTGAATTCCGCCGGCCATATGCGCTTCTTCGCATCATAGCTGACCCCGCCGACGCCATGAGATGTCTGTGCCACTCGTCTATCCTCCGTCAGCCGCGGTCGCTCCTGACGCCATGAAAGCGCCGAGAGGAGGAGCGGCGCCCGGTCCTTTGAGCGCCGCCCCGAGGTGAACCGTTCCGCCGCTCAGTTCTTCTTCAGGAACTTGTCGATGTTGGCCGGCGTCACCAGTTGGAAAGGCACGTAGACCTTGTGTTCGACCTTCTCGCCCTTGGACAGTTTCAGTGCCGCGTCGAGCGCGCCGGCGCCCTGGCCAGCCGCGTCCTGGAACACGGTGGCGTCGAGGTCGCCTGCCTGCATGGCGGCGAGCGCGTCCTGCGTGGCGTCGACACCGCCGACGACAACCGTCTTCATGTCGACATTGGCGGCCTTCATTGCCTGGATGGCGCCGATGGCGCTTTCGTCATTGTTGGCGATGACGCCGTCGAACGGCTTGCCGGTCGACAGCCAGTTGGTCATCAGGTTCTGGGCCTCATCGCGGTTCCAGTTCGACGTCTGCTTGTCGATGATCTTGATGAAGCTGCAATCCGGCGTTGCGATCACCTCCTCGATGTCCTTGGTGCGCTGCACGGCTGCCTGGTTGGAAAGCTCGCCCATGATCACATAGACATTGGCTTCCTTCTTGCCGGCTTCCTTGAACAGGCGGCAGACCTCCTTGGTTTCGAGCGTGCCGGAGTCGGCCTCGTTCGAAGCGACGAAGGCCTGGTTGTCAGGCAGCGTGTCGACATTCACCGGTTCACGGTTGACATACACCAGCGGGATCTTTGCGGCGGCCGCGGCATCCGACATCGCCTGCGTGGCCGAGGTGTCGACCGGATTGACGATGATGGCGTCGACCCCTGATGCGGCGAAGTTCTTGATCTGGTCGAGCTGTTTGGCGACGTCGTTCTGCGCGTCCTCGACCTGCAGCTCCACGCCGCTCATGCCCTTGGCCTGCTCGATCATGCCGTTGCGCAGCACGGTCAGGAAATTGTCGTCGAACTTGGCCATCGACACGCCGATCTTGGCGGCCATGGCGGACGAACTCATCAGCGCCGCGAAAGCGACGCCCAAAATCATTTTCTTCATTGTATCTCTCCTCCACTTTGGGTGTCCGGTCGCACCGATCTATCCGGAATCCCCGATCTCCTCGAGGAATCTCTCCCTGATATCATTTCGTTCCAACGGGGTTCACCACTGGCTGGAACGCCGAACTGCCTGCTCGAACCAGATGTTGTCGGAACGAAAGAACCAAAATGTACAGTCAGTGAAATATTTATTCCATTTCGGATCGGGGCGTCAAGGGAAATTCCGAATTCGGGCGTGCGATTTTCGGCTGCCTCTGATGGATTCTATCATTTCAGGCGGCCGGTTTGCGGCAGACCGGGCTGCCCGAGGGTTTTATCGTTTCATGGAAACGCTCTACCTTCCGTCCTGACGCGACCTGGACGGAAAACCGCTGCGCGCATTCCTGAAATGGCTTCAGATGTTTTCCGGCAAATAGATGTCGAAGGGGAGGAATGTCTGGCCCGGCGCATTGGCCGCACCCGTTTCGATGGCATGCGCCATCCGATCGACGAGCTCGCGACAGAGCGCGGCAAGCGGCGTCGAGATCACCATCGTCAGGATGTTGTCGGCAAGCGCGGCGCGCGATTCGGCGTTGATCTCGTTGCAGACGACCACCGGCATGCTTGCGGGCTTCGCTGTCCGCAGCGCCGAGACGGCGCCTTCCATGCCGCCGCCGGCGACGTAGCAGCCGACAAGATCCGGATATCGCGCCAGAAGATCGATCATCGCATCATGGGTCACCTGGTTGGCCTCCAGATTGACCAGCGTCTCCAGCACGTTGAAGTCCGGCGCATGCTCGCGAAAGAAGGAGCGGAAACCGATCTCACGCAGCTCATGGCCGTGGAAGCGATGGCTGCCGACAAAAAGGGCGACCTTGCCGGGCTTCCTCGCAGCCTTCGAGATCATCCAGGCGGCGGTGCGGCCGACCTTGCGGTTGTCGAGCCCGACATAGCCTTCGCGGATGCCGGCGGCGAAGTCGGACAGCAGGGAGAAGACCGGCTGTCCCCTGGCTTTTAGCGCCTCCACGACCGCCGTCAGCGTCGGATGGTCAGGGCCGACCACGGCGATCGCCCGCGATTTCGCCGCCAGCCTGCGCATCTGGGCAGCGATCTCATCCGGGGCCAGGGAACTGGCGAAATCGATGGTTGCGACGCCACGGAAGCGCTGCGATTGTGCGACCGCGAGTTCGAGTTCCCGCGCGAAATCGCCATAGAAAACGTCATTGCCCCGAAGCAGCAGGAAACCCAGCCGATACTCGGGCAATTCCTGGCGCATACGCTGCTTGATCAGGCCTGCGGCGTGATAGCCGATCTCGGTCGCGGCGTCATAGACGCGGCGCGCCGTTTCCTCGCGCACAGGCAGGCGGCTGTTGAGCACCCGGTCCACCGTGGCGACGCTGACGCCGGAGATGCGCGCCAGATCTGATATGGTCGGCCGTTTCGCCATGTCTGTCCTCATTTGACCGTGCATCTTTCCTACATCTTGATGATAGGAAATGATAGAAACTATCTTTATGATGTTGAGTCTATCATGAGCTGGCGTTATTTTCAGCCTCGAAGTCAGGAAATGTCGGGCATTCGCGTGGCGGATGCCCTTGCCGAGGGAGGCAACCATGCATGCTGCGCCGTCCCGGCGTGACTACAGCCTGATCGGCCGCGACGCCAGGCTGGCCGTCGAGACCGGCCTGTCGGCGGCCGAATGGTATCACACCGACATTCCCCGCAAGCAGATGAAGGAGCTGATGCAGCGCTCCGACGCGCCCGCGCTCCGCGACACGGCGATCTGGATCGCCGCGCTCATCGTCAGCGGCGCCGGCGGTGCCTGGTTCTGGGGCACCTGGTGGTGCGTGCCGTTCTTCTTCGCCTATGGCGTGCTCTACGGCTCGTCCACGGATTCCCGCTGGCACGAATGCGGCCATGGTACGGCCTTCCGCACGCAGTGGATGAATGATTGGGTCTATCAGGTCGCCTGCTTCATGATCATGCGCAACCCGGTGACCTGGCGCTGGAGCCACACGCGCCATCACACCGACACCATCATCGTCGGCCGCGACCCGGAAATCTCGGTTATGCGGCCGCCGGACCTGGTGCGCGCCATCCTCGGCTTTGTCGGCGTGCTCGACGCCTGGCATGCGATGTCAGACATGCTGCGCAACGCCGCCGGCAACATCAGCGCGGCCGAAAAGACCTTTATTCCCGAGCAGGAACAGCCGAAAGCGATCCGCATCGCCCGCATCTGGACCGCGATCTATGCCGCAACCATCGCGCTGGCGCTCTATACCGGCTCGTTCCTGCCCTTGATGCTGGTCGGCCTGCCCAGGCTCTATGGCGCCTGGCACCACGTCATGGTCGGCCTGCTGCAGCATGGCGGTCTTGCCGACAACGTCACCGACCATCGGCTGAACAGCCGCACCGTCTACATGAACCCGATCAGCCGTTTCATCTACTGGAACATGAACTACCACGTCGAGCATCATATGTTCCCGATGGTGCCCTACCATGCGCTGCCGAAGCTGCATGAACTGATCAAGCATGATTTGCCGGCGCCGACGCCCTCGATCCTGGCCGGCTATCGCGAGATGCTGCCTGTCTTCTGGCGCCAGTTGCGCAACGAGGATTATTTCCTCAAGCGCGAGCTGCCGCCAACGGCCAGGCCGTATCGCGAGGATCTGCACAACGACAATGCTGCCTTCAACGCCGCGGCGGAGTGATATCCGCCGTGAGGCGCGATCGGGAAATTTCGCGGGAGAAATGTATGAGCGACTGGGTCGAGGCCTGTGCCGTGGGAGACATCGACGAAGAAGATGTGATGCGGTTCGATCACGGCGGCCGCAGCTACGCCATCTATCGCAGCCCCGATGATGAGTATTTCGCCACCGACGGCCTTTGTACGCACGAAAAGGTGCATCTCGCCGACGGGCTTGTCATGGACGACATCATCGAATGTCCCAAGCACAATGGCCGCTTCAACTACAAGACAGGCCAAGCCAAGGGCGCGCCGGCCTGCGTCAATCTCAGGACCTATCCGGTCAAGGTCGACGCCGGCAGCGTCCTCGTCCAGATCGGATGACCGGTATGACGCGCGGAATGGTCATCATCGGCGCCGGGGAATGCGGCGGCCGGGCAGCGCTTGCATTGCGTGACCTCGGCTATGAGGGACCGGTGACGCTGGTCGGCGACGAGCCGCATCTGCCCTATGAACGGCCGCCTCTGTCCAAGGACGCCATGGCCGGCGGCGTGCCCGAGATCAAGGCGATCGCCAGCGACGAGATCCTCGCCGAAAAGTCCATCCGGCATATCCATTCCATTCAGGCTGCAGCGATCGATCGCGCCGCGCATACTGTGCGCCTGTCGGACGGTTCGGTCCTGCCCTACGACAAGCTGCTGCTGGCGACCGGCTCGACGCCGCGCAAACTGCCGATGCCCGGCCTTGGCGGGCGCTGCGTCTACCTCAGGACCTTCGCCGATGCGCTGGCTATCCGCGCCCATCTCAAGGCGGGTAACCGCATTGCCGTCATCGGCGGCGGCTTCATCGGCCTCGAGCTCGCCGCGGCGGCCCGCAAGCTCGGTGCTGCGGTCGCCGTCATCGAGGCGCAGCCGCGCATCCTGATGCGCGGCGTACCGGCCGAGATCGCCAAGGTCGTCCATGACACCCACGTCGCCGAAGGCGTCGACATAGCGTGCGGCGAAGGCATTGCCTCGATCGCCGACGACGGCAGGCAGGTGCGCATCGTGCTTGCCGGCGGCCGCGAAATCCTCGCCGATCTCGCCATCATCGGCATCGGCGCCGTGCCGGTGACGGCTCTTGCCGCCGAAGCGGGACTGGCCATCGACAACGGCATATCAGTCGATGCCGAACTGTGCAGCACCGACCCCGACATCTTCGCTGCCGGCGACTGCTGTTCGTTCCCGCTTGCCGTCTATGGCGGCCGTCGCGTGCGGCTGGAGGCCTGGCGCAACGCCCAGGAACAAGGCGCGCTGGCGGCAAAAAACATGCTCGGCGCCGCCGAGGCACATGCGGCGGTGCCGTGGTTCTGGTCGGATCAATATGGCCTGTCCCTGCAGATCGCGGGGCTTTCCGACGAAGGCCGCAGCACGGTGCGCCGCGATCTCGGCGAGGACGCCTTCATCCTCTTTCACCTTGCCGAGGACGGCAGGCTGGTGGCCGCCAGCGGCATCGGGCCGGGCAATGCGGTCGCCCGCGATATCAGGCTGGCGGAGATGCTGATCGGCAAACGGGCGAGGCCGGCGCCGGAAGCGCTCGGTTCGCAGGCGGTGAAATTGAAGTCGCTGCTGGCGGCGTAGGATGCAACGCCAATTGTCAGGGTCTGCGGCGCAGGCGTTGGCAAATTAACGTCAGCGCGCCTGAGCTCCCTAAAACAGCGCCTTCAGCTCCGGTAGTTTGTCATTGACCAGCCAGCCGTAATAATTCTCCTCCGGCAGCTTCACCGGCTCGCCGGCGGCGCTGCGCTTCTCGTTCTCCGCCTTCAGCGCATAGGCGCGCTGCTCGGGATTGCCGACATTGTAGAGCGTGGCGGTCAGGCCCGGATTGCTCGAAATGTCGAAGCCGGCGATGCTCTTGTAGGCGTCGATCGATTTCCGGATCGTCGCGGCGACGTAGGGCAGCGTCAGGTCGGGATCCATGATGGTCTTGTAGACCGCATTGGGATCGCCGACGTCGAGCTTGGGCAGGCCGGAAACCTTGTGCACGAGATCGCTCATCTGGAGCGCGGTCAGCGGATTGAGCTGGCCGAGACCAAAGGTCTGGCCGGCATAGTAGGGCTGGAAGAAAGTGGCGCCGAAACGGTCGTTGGGGAAATCCTCGCCGCCGACGGTCTTGCCGCGGAACGAACGGTTCCACACCTGCTCGCGGCATTCCCACAAATCGTAACTGTCGGACATTCCGGCGCATTTCCTGAATTCCGGCCGCTGCACGAAATCCGTGATGTCCTCGCCGTCATAGGCGAAGGACAGCTTGCTGGAGAGATAGGAGATCGCCTTGACGTAGTAGGTCTGCAGCCGGTCGTAGGCGTCGACATTGTAGGTGTGCTCGCCGACGATGGCGCCGACAATGTGCATTGGATCGATGCCGTAGACGCTTGCCGTCTTCTTGATCTTGCCGCGCAGGTCGGCGTCGTTCTGCAGCAGCGCGTAGACCTTGCGGTACTTCGCCTGGAAAGTGGTGTTGGTGGCCTGCGTGCGCCGGCTCGAGGCTCCCGGAATGCTGGGCTGCTCGGCATTGCGGTTTCCCGGCGGCACCAGGGTTGCCGCGTCGGCGCCGAACAGCGTTGCCGCCAGCGTCAAGCCGAGAATGACTGGGATGAGTTTTTTCATGCGCCCCGCCGCCTAGAGAATTGCCGCGCAAACTAGGTAAAGCTCCTGGTCGAGTCGAGAGCGGCCCTGCGCTCGGCAGAACGAAAGGTGGCCGAATGATACCATCCGGCCACACATGATCCATTCGCCCGACAGGCGCCGGAACGATCCGGCGCGCGCCTGCTCAAAGAATGAAGCGCGACAGATCGGTGTTCCTCGACAAGTCGCCGACATGTTTCTCCACATAGGCGGCGTCGATGGTCACCGCAGTGCCGTTGCGGTCCGGCGCGTCGTAGGAGATCTCGTCCAGCACGCGCTCCATCACCGTCTGCAAACGCCTCGCGCCGATGTTCTCGACGCTGGCGTTGAGGTCGACGGCGATGCCGGCCAGCGAATCGATGGCGTCGTCGGTGAAGGTCAGGTCGACGCCTTCGGTCTTCATCAGCGCGATATACTGCTTGATGAGGCTCGCTTCCGTCTCGGTCAGGATACGAACGAAGTCCTCCTTTTCCAGGGCGCGCAATTCGACCCGGATCGGCAGGCGGCCCTGCAGCTCTGGTAAAAGGTCGGACGGCTTCGAGACGTGGAACGCACCCGATGCGATGAACAGGATGTGATCGGTCTTCAACGGCCCATATTTGGTCGCCACCGTGGTGCCTTCGACCAGCGGCAGCAAGTCGCGCTGCACGCCTTCGCGCGAAGGGCCGCCGGAGATGTCCGACCGGGCCGCAATCTTGTCGATCTCGTCGAGGAAGACGATGCCGTCATTTTCCGCGGCGTCCAGCGCCCGGCGAACCACCTCGTCCTGGTCGAGCAGCTTGTCGGACTCGTCGTTGACCAGCAGGTCGTAGGATTCCTTCACCGTCGTCTTGCGCAATTTGGTCTTCTTGCCGCCCATTGCCTTGGACAGCATGTCGTTGATATTGAGCACGCCGATATTGGCGCCCGGCATGCCGGGAATCTCGAAGCCGGGCATGCCGCCATTGCCGGTGTCGGCCACTTCGATCTCGATCTCCTTGTCGTCGAGTTCGCCCTCGCGCAGCTTCTTGCGGAAAGAATCGCGCGTCGCAGGGCTGGCAGTCTTGCCGACCAGCGCCTCCAGCACGCGTTCCTCGGCGTTGACATGGGCGCGCGCCTTGACGTCCTCACGCATCTTCTCGCGCACCAGGCCGATGGCGACCTCGACGAGGTCGCGCACGATCTGCTCGACATCGCGGCCGACATAGCCGACCTCGGTGAATTTGGTCGCCTCGACCTTGACGAAGGGCGCACCGGCCAGCCGCGCCAGGCGGCGCGAGATCTCGGTCTTGCCGACGCCGGTCGGCCCGATCATGAGAATGTTCTTCGGCATCACCTCTTCGCGCATCTGGCCTTCCAGCTGCTGGCGGCGCCAGCGGTTGCGCAAGGCGATGGCCACGGCACGCTTGGCGTCTTTCTGGCCAATGATGAAGCGGTCGAGTTCCGAAACGATTTCGCGGGGAGAAAATGTGCTCATATCACTAAATTCCACTTTGCCACTGCTTGATGGCCTCGAACGGATGCAGCAGCATGATCACGTTGAGTGTCAGATTGTCCCGGATAAGGTAGCCCGTACCCAGTTCGAAAAGGATGGCGAGGCTGACGATCACCCATATAGGTAGCCTTCGCGCCATCACAAATCCCAGCACCATGGCCAGCGTGTCCGACACCGAATTGATGATGCTGTCGCCGTAATAGTCGAGCGAGATGGTGCCGGCGCGGTAGCGCTCTATGATGAACGGGCTGTTCTCGATCAGCTCCCAGCCGCCTTCTATGAAGACGGCGAAAGCCAGCCGCAAGCCGACCGGCGAACGCGGAAACAGGAACCTGGCCAGCGCATAGAACAGGAAGCCGTGGATGATGTGCGAGAACGTGTACCAGTCCGATATATGCTGGGAATTCTCGGAACTGTTCACCACGCCGTGCCAGAGCTTGACATAGCCGCAGGTGCAGATCGGCGGATGCCCCATGCCATAGAGGGCTCCAGCCTGGAAGATGACCAGGGCGAGCACGAGCAGAAGCCCCATCCGCCAGCTGTCTTCATAGGCCGAGAGCGTTCTGTCCTCGCCAACTGCGTTCATCCGTCAGTTCCCCGCTTCCGTGTCGCCCGCTTGCGTCTCGTGCGCATCGATTGCCATCAGCACGACATCACCATATCTGGATTGCCGGCGATCAATTGCGCGGAATCCCGCCTTTTCATAGGCGCGGATGGCGCGGCCATTGGATGGGTCGGGATCGATGATGACGCGCGGCACGCCTTCCTCGAACAACTGCCCGACGAACTGGCGCACCATCGCCGAGCCATGGCCGATGCCGACCAGTTCCGGCCGGCCGATCGACAGGTCGATGCCGAGCGTCCCGAACGGCTGGTCGGCATAAGGGTGGTCTTCTTCCAGGTGTGGATCGTAGCTTTGCAGGTAAGCGATCGGCGTGCCGTCGAGTTCCACGATCAGCGGCTCGACGGAAATCGAATCGATATGATCGCGAATCTCGGCGATTTCCGTCTCTGGATCGTCCCACCACTGAGCGACATGCGGTTCGGCGAGCCAGCCGGCGATCATCGGCAGGTCCTTCTGGGTCACCGGCCGAAAATCGTAGCTATGTTCGTGTCTTTCCATGATCTTCTCCGAAGCCGGCCTCCATTTTTCGCTTGCGCGGTCTTTCGGATCGGGATCATGGACGCCGGCCTGGTTCAGGCGGCATCGAGTGTTTCGACGACGAAATTGTTGTTGGTGTAGACGCAGATGTCGGAGGCGATCTGCATCGCCTTGCGCGCGATCTCCTCGGCATCCTTGTCGCTGTCCATCAAGGCGCGGGCCGCAGCCAGCGCATAGTTGCCGCCTGAACCGATGGCCATGACGCCATGCTCGGGTTCGAGCACGTCGCCGGTGCCGGTCAGCGCCAGCGAGACCGACTTGTCGGCCACCAGCATCATCGCTTCCAGCCGGCGCAGATAGCGGTCGGTGCGCCAGTCCTTGGCGAGTTCGACGCAGGCGCGCGTCAACTGGTCGGGATATTGTTCGAGCTTGGCTTCGAGCCGCTCCAGAAGCGTGAAGGCGTCCGCCGTGGCACCGGCGAAACCGGCGATCACGTTTCCGCCCTTGCCGATGCGGCGCACCTTTCTCGCGTTGCCCTTCATGATGGTCTGGCCAAGGCTGACCTGGCCGTCGCCGGCGATCACCACCTTGTTGCCCTTGCGCACCGTCACGATGGTCGTGGCGTGCATGGTCAGTTCATTGGACATTTGCTGCTCCGATTCGCGCCATCCCTCAAAAGGCGATTGGCGCGGTACGAGTGACTTTGATCGGCCCATATGTATGCATGGGGGCGGTGATTGCAAACGCTCGATACCGGCCTGGATCGCAACTGGCAATCGCCGGATCATGCTGCTAGAAGGCTTTCGTTTTCAAGCAGGCGAACGCCTGAAGCGCTTAAACTCACGGACAAGGACAAGGCCATGTCGCCCCGTTCCGCCGAAATCAGCCGCAAGACCAAGGAAACCGACATTGCCGTGTCGGTCCATGTCGACGGCTCCGGCAAATCGGACATCGTGACCGGCGTCGGCTTCTTCGATCATATGCTCGACCAGCTTTCGCGCCATTCGCTGATCGACATGACCGTTCGGGCCAAGGGCGACCTGCACATAGACGACCACCACACGGTCGAGGACACCGGCATCGCGCTCGGCCAGGCGCTGGCCAAGGCGCTGGGCGAGCGGCGCGGCATCATGCGCTATGCCTCGATCGATCTTGCCATGGACGAGACGCTGACGCGCGCGGCAATCGATGTCTCCGGCCGTCCCTTCCTGGTGTGGAACGTTTCGTTTTCCTCGCCCAAGATCGGCACCTTCGACACCGAACTCGTGCGCGAGTTCTTCCAGGCGCTGGCACAGAACGCCGGCATCACGCTGCATGTCACCAATCACTATGGCGCCAACAACCACCACATTGCCGAAACCTGCTTCAAGGCGGTGGCGCGTGCGCTGCGGACAGCACTGGAGCGCGATCCGCGCCAGCCGGACGCGGTTCCCTCCACCAAGGGATCGTTGAAGGGATAGGTCATGGCCAGCTATGTGGTGATGGAACCGCCGGGCCCTGGCGAAAAGGCAGATGCGACGGCGCTTGTCCGCGACGGCTTCACCTGGCTCGGCCTGCTGGTGCCGCCGCTGTGGTTCGCCTGGCATCGGCTGTGGATCGAAGCGGCACTCACCTTCATTGTCATGGCGGTGCTTTCGATGCTTGGCGAAAGGCTCGGTCTCGGGTTGGCTGGTTCGCTGCTGTCCCTGCTTGTCTCGCTCTATGTCGGCTTGGAAGGGCAGGCGCTGCGCATCGCGGCGCTCCGCCGCCGCGGCTGGCGTGAATGGGGGGTGGTCGAAGCCGGTTGGCTCGACGATGCCGATGCGCGCTTTGCCCTGGAGGCCGAGCGGCATGCGGACGGAGCCGAGCCTGTGCCGCGCATGGTGCCGGACGCCGCCCTGGCGCGCCCGGCGCAGCCGGGCATGGCGCTGGGGCTGACCCACATTCCGGGAAGACGCTGACATGCGCGTTGCGATCATCGATTACGGCTCGGGCAATTTGCGCTCGGCCACCAAGGCCTTCGAGCGCGCGGCGCGCGAGGCGGGCATCGCCGCCGGCATTGATCTGACGGCCGACGCCGAGCGGGTGCGCACGGCCGACCGCATCGTGCTGCCCGGCGTCGGCGCCTATGCCGATTGCGCCGCCGGACTGCGTGCCGTCCCCGGCATGTGGGAAGCTGTCGAGGAAGTCGCCATCGCCAAGGGGCGTCCATTCCTCGGCATCTGCGTCGGCATGCAGCTGATGTCCCAGCGGGGCCTCGAAAAGACGATCACCGATGGCTTTGGCTGGATATCAGGTGACGTGAAGGAGATCACGCCGGCCGATCCGGCACTCAAAATCCCGCAGATCGGCTGGAACACGATCGAGCTGATGCGCAAGCATCCGCTGTTCTCCGGCATTCCCACCGGGCCAACCGGTCTGCACGCCTATTTCGTCCATTCCTATCATCTCGATGCGCGCAAGCCCGACGAGGTGCTGGCGGTCGCCGACTATGGCGGCCCGGTAACGGCGACCGTCGCCCGCGACAATCTCGTCGGCACGCAGTTCCACCCAGAGAAGAGCCAGGCGCTCGGCCTGGCTCTGATAACTAACTTCCTCAAGTGGAAGCCCTAAACTCCAATGTCATCTGCCCATTTTCCGGTTTGGCTACTCGCTGATAGCGAGGTCGGTGGACTTCAAATCTGCCCGCGACACCTATGTTTGGTAGCAGGCGGCTAAAGAGACGAGTTGCCTTGAACCGAGTTCCCTTATGTTCCTGTTCTTCCCAAACTTCATACAAACGACGGGGGTCTACATCAAACCGTGCTGCGATGTTGCGGGTCTTCCATTCGCAAGCACGCAGCACCCAGGCTTTGATTGCTTCCGTTTCATCCAAATTGGCAACAGCCATCACTCTTCTCCTTGGGAGGAAAAACGAAGTGCCGGCCAAAGAAGGAATGTTGACGCAGAATCTGCGATGTGCAATCTGCACACCTGTAGGGACAATCCTATCGCCTTCGGCACTTCAAGTGGTGAAGGCTCAAAAAGCCGGGCCGCTAACCCGGCTTTTTGATGTGGCGAATCGACTCTTAAGGACGACTCCTAAAAGAGTCCAGCGCGCAACCATATCCTCAGTTCCAGTTTTGTTCTTTTTGGGGATAAGTGCAAGAAAATGATCCTGTTTCCGGCAATCGACCTCAAGGATGGCCAGTGCGTGCGCCTTAAGCACGGCGACATGGCGACCGCGACCATCTACAACGACGACCCGGCCGCCCAGGCAAAGGCATTTGAAGAACAGGGCTTCGAATGGCTGCATGTCGTCGACCTTAACGGCGCGTTTCGGGGTCAGAGCGTCAACAGCGCCGCGGTCGGCGCCGTCCTCAAGGCGACCAAGAACCCGGTGCAGCTCGGCGGCGGCATCCGCACGCTCGAGCAGATCGAGGACTGGCTCGACCGAGGGCTGGCCCGCGTCATCCTCGGCACAGTTGCGGTGCGCGATCCCGACCTGGTCAGGCAGGCCTGCAAGGCCTTTCCGGGCAAGGTCGCCGTCGGCATCGACGCCAAGGGCGGCAAGGTGGCGGTCGAAGGCTGGGCCGAGGCGTCGAGCCTCGGCGTCGTCGAACTGGCCAGGAAATTCGAGGGCGCCGGCGTCGCCGCCATCATCTACACCGACATCGACCGCGATGGCGTGCTGACCGGCATCAACTGGGATGCCACGATCAGCCTCGCCGACGCCGTGTCGATCCCGGTCATCGCCTCTGGAGGCCTCGCCTCGATCGCCGACATCGTGCGCATGACCATGCCCGACGCGCAAAAGCTCGAAGGCGCGATCTCCGGCCGCGCCCTTTACGACGGCCGCATCGATCCGGCCGAAGCATTGGCGATCCTGAAAGGCGCGCCCCCGGTGGAGATGCGATCTTGAAAGTCTCGATCATCCTGGCCTCCTATGACAGCGGCCATTATCATGGCGGCATGGGGCAGGGGCCGGACGCGCTGATTGCGGGCGGACTGGTCGAAGCCCTGACCATGGCCGGCCACGATGTCGCGGTCGAGGATATCGGCAGGGTCGGCGAGATTCAGGAACGCGAGATCGCCACCGGCTTCGCCGTCTGCAACGCCGTCTCTGGCGAGGTCCGCATCGCCCGCGACAGGGGACGCTTTCCCATCGTGCTCGCCGGAAACTGCCTGACATCAGCCGGCGCCGTCGCCGGCGAGGGCGCGGACGCGATCATCTGGGCCGACCAGCATGGCGACCTCAACACGCCCGAGACATCCACATATGGCTTTCTCGACGGCATGGCGCTGGCCACCGTGCTTGGCCTGTGCTGGCGCCCGATGGCGGCGGCAATTCCCGGCTTCCAGCCGATCGATCCGTCGCGCTGCGTGCTCGTCAACGCTCGCGATCTCGACCCGGACGAGAAACAGCTTCTGGAGGCATTGCCGGTGATCCGCACGGAATGTCCGGGAGCGGCAGCGGCAACCGAAAAACTCAAGGCCGCCGGCGCTAAACGCGTGCACTTGCATCTCGATCTCGACGTGCACGACCCTGAGGCGCTGCAGGCCAACCGCTATGTAGCGCCGGGCGGGCCGAACCCGGAACAATTGCGCGACGCGACCTGCGCTATGGCGCTTGCGGTGCCGATCGTCGGCATCACCGTTTCCGCCTACGATCCGGCTTTCGATGCGCAGGCCGATGTGCCGCCGCTGGTCGGGCAGCTGCTCAACGATCTCATAGCCACGATAGAAGGCCGCTGATGCTGAAAGCCCGCGTCATCCCCTGTCTCGACGTCAAGGGCGGCCGCGTCGTCAAGGGCGTCAACTTCGTCGATCTCGTCGATGCCGGCGACCCGGTCGAGGCCGCCAAGGCCTATGACGCGGCCGGCGCCGACGAGCTTTGCTTCCTCGACATCACCGCGTCATCGGACAATCGCGAGACCATCTTCGATGTCGTCGCCCGCACGGCCGAGCAATGCTTCATGCCGCTCACCGTCGGCGGCGGCGTACGCCAGGTCGCCGATATCAGGAAATTGCTCCTGGCCGGCGCCGACAAGGTGTCGATCAACACGGCGGCGGTCAAGAACCCGGATTTCGTCGCCGAGGCCGCCGACAAGTTCGGCAACCAGTGCATCGTTGTCGCCATCGACGCCAAGAAAGTGTCGGGCGCCGGCGAGGCCGACCGCTGGGAGATCTTCACCCACGGCGGACGGGAAAAAACCGGCATGGATGCGATCGAATTCGCCCGGAAAATGGTCGATCGCGGTGCCGGCGAGATCCTGTTGACCTCGATGGACCGCGACGGCACCAAGGCCGGTTACGACATCGCGCTGACCCGCGCGGTATCGGACGCGGTGCGCGCCCCGGTGATCGCTTCGGGCGGTGTCGGCACGCTCGACCATATGGTCGAAGGCATTCGCGACGGTCATGCAGGTGCCGTGCTGGCGGCCTCCATCTTCCATTTCGGTACCTATACGATCGCCGAGGCCAAGGCCCATATGGCGCAAGCCGGCCTGCCGATGCGGCTGGACTCCTCGGGCGATCGGCCCTAGAGGCTTGCGGCTAAGAAACAGGGCCAAGGCGCCATGACTGAGTTTTCACTCTCCGACCTGGAGACAATCATCAGCGAACGCGCCCATTCCGGCGATCCGGACTCGTGGACCGCCAAGCTTTACGCGCGCGGCATCGAGAAGGCGGCGCAGAAGCTCGGCGAAGAGGCGGTCGAGACGGTGATTGCCGCCATCAAGGGCGACAAACAGGCGCTCGTTTCGGAAAGTGCCGATCTTATATATCATTGGCTCGTCGTTCTCGGCATTTCGGGTGTGCCGTTGGACGACGTGCTTAGGGAGCTCGAAAGCCGCACCGGGCGTTCGGGTATCGCCGAGAAGGCGTCACGGTCCAAGCGCTGACCGCGAGGAGGGCAGGAATCTCGATGGATCAGCTCGCACCGACCGAGAAATATTCCCCTTTTCGTTTCTTCTCGGCCGAGCAATGGTCGCAATTCCGCGCCGACACGCCGCTGACGCTGAGCGAGGATGAATTCCGCCGCCTGCGGTCGCTGAACGATCCAATCGATCTCGAAGAGGTCAAGCGCATCTATCTGTCGCTGTCGCGGCTTCTGTCGGCGCATGTCGAGGCCAGCCAACTGCTGTTCCGGCAGCGCCAGGCTTTCTTCAACGCCTCGGACGTGGTCAAGACGCCCTTCATCATCGGCATCGCCGGTTCGGTCGCGGTCGGCAAATCGACCACGGCGCGCGTGCTGAAGGAGCTGCTCGCGCGCTGGCCGTCCAGCCCCAAGGTCGATCTCATCACCACCGACGGTTTCCTGTTGCCCAACGAGGTGCTGCGCCGCGAAAACCTGATGGAGCGCAAGGGCTTTCCCGACAGCTACGACGTCGGCGCGCTGCTGCGCTTCCTCTCGGGCATCAAGTCGGCGCTGCCGGATATCCGCGCGCCGGTCTATTCGCACCTCACCTATGACGTCATCCCCGGCGAGTTCGTCACCATCGACCGGCCCGACATCCTGATCTTCGAGGGCATCAATGTGCTGCAGCCGGGCAAGCTGCCGCAGGACGGCAAGATCGTGCCTTTCCTGTCCGACTTCTTCGACTTCGCCATCTACATCGATGCCGACGAGAAGCTGATCCACGAATGGTACATTTCCCGCTTCATGCGGCTGCGCGAGACCGCTTTCCGCAATCCGGAATCGTTCTTCCATCGCTATTCGCAACTGTCGGAGGATTCGGCACGGGCGATTGCCGAAGGCCTGTGGACCAACATCAACCTGAAGAACCTGCGCGAAAACATCCTGCCGACACGCGCCCGCGCCGACTTGATCCTACGCAAAGGCGCCGACCACCTCGTCGAGGAAGTGGCGCTGCGCAAGCTTTAGCTGGCGCGCCGCAACAGGCGCTTTAGAACGCTCTTAACCGCTGGCTTGCTACATGTCTGGCTCGATTGCTGCTTTGGTGGTGAGGACCGCTGAAATGGACGCGCCATTCACTGCTTCCGACGAACCGGTCGGCTTGCAATCCGTCAGGGCCGCACACGCCGTTCGGCTCGGCTGGCCGGTGGCCGCGACGCTGCTGATTGCCACTTATGCGGTCATTGTTTCGTTCCTCGTCATACCTAGCAATGTCGACGTGTCCTGGCTGCTGGTGATCGGCGAACGTGTGCTCGACGGCGCGCGCCTTTCGGTCGACATCATCGAGGTCAATCCGGCCTTTTCCGTCTGGCTCTATTTGCCTTTCGTGCTGCTTGGGCGGCTAACCGGGCTTTCGGCGGAACTCTGGGTGAGCATCGGCGTGACCGCGCTGGCGATCGCATCAGTTTGGTTTTCGGCTCGCATCGCGGCGCGGGCGAACGAAACGCTGAAACGGCATCTCTGGACCGTGCCGGCCTCGGTATTTTTCGTGCTGTTCCTGTTTCCCGACCATTTCGGTGAGCGCGAACAGATAGCCATCATCGCCTTGCTGCCGTGGCTGGCCCTGTTTCGCGCACGCGACAGAACTGTCGATTTCAGCGCCGGCAGCGTGGCCGAGCGGATCATTGCCGGTGTCGGAGCCGGTGTCTTCGTCATGATCAAACCGCCTTACAGCGTGCTCCCCCTGGCGGTGCCGGCCGTGGTCATCGCGCTGCAACGGCGCTCACTGCATCCGCTGCTGACAGCCGAGAACCTGATCGGCGCTGCTCTTACCGTCGCCTATTTGGCTACACTGGCTGTCTTCATGCAGCCTTTCTTCACGGACGTCATGCCCTTGCTGCGCCAGGTCTATCTGCCGATGCGCATGCCGGTGGTTGACGTGCTGATGCTGTGGCAAGTCACGATGTTTGTGGCCATGGCGGTCGCCACGCTGGCCATGGCCTCTCCCGGCCGGCCCGATCGCGACGCCGGGACTATGCTTTTGGCCGGGGCGGCCTACGTTCCGGCTTTTGTTATCATGGGCAAGGGCTGGACCTATCAGGCAGTGCCCTTCCTAACGCTCGGCATTCTGGCTTTGATGCTACAATATGTCAGGCTGAAACCATTGCGAAGCCTGCCGCTAACGGTCAAGGCCGGTGCGGCGCTCGGCCTATTTTCGATCGTGCTTTTAACGGCGTTGCAGCATGGCACGGCCTTCACCCAGTCGCGCCGCGATTTGGATGCCGCGACAGCGGCGATCCTGCGCGCGGTCGATCACCCGACCATAATGTCGATCGCGTCGTGCCTGCAGGCAACCAACCCGCTCACTCGCATGACAGGCGCCCGTTTCGTGGCACGGCAGCAGTCCGGCTGGATGTTCGATGACGCGGGCATATTGATCAGGCTGAAGCGCGATGCCGCGATACGGCAGGATTTGGCCGCCCTCAGAGAAAGATATGCACTTTCAATCGCAGGCGAACTCACTGCGAAGCGCCCGGATATCGTTGTCGACGACGGAACGGCCGGCCCGCACACGCCGGTCTTGCTGGACCTGACGGACCAGCCTCCGATGCCATCGCTGCACGACAATCCGGCGATCGCCAGAGTGTTGTCCGACTATCGCCTGCTGCATCAGAATCGATCTGTGACCGTCCTCATCCGCGCCGATATAGCCACGCGCGATTAGGGCAAGCCGCGGCTTTACAGCATGCCGCTGCCCGACACGCCCGAACCAAGGATATCGCGCTCGCGGCGCCTTATGTCGGCGAGCATCCATGCCGACAAGCACAGCGGCACTAGTACGCCGATGCCCAGCCCTGCATTGTTTATCAGATGGGCAACGGTCGGGTACAGCCAGACCAGCGCCAGAAGAATCCGCGGCATGGTGCTGCGCGTCGCGAACAGATAAGCGACGGCAACCGCCAGGCCGATCGTGTCATAGCTGTAGCCGTAAGGCGTCGCCAACGTCGCCAGCACGGCGGTGAGCACGACCCGCTCGCGATGTTCGACCTGCCGTCGGGGCAGCCAGATCCAGATGGCGGCGGAGATGGCTGCGATCGTCGCGACGGCCTGCATTGCGTAAGCCGTCGCGAGTCCCGAACCGCATGAGCGCGCCAGGAAGAACATCGTCGCTGCGTTGGACTGGTAGGGCTGGGGATAGGGCGCCTCCAGGATCGCTGTCATCAGCGGACGGGTTTCGGTCCAGAACAGCCGCCAGACATCGAAGCCGAACCAGGCGCCGGTTACCGCGAACAGCGCGGCCGATGACACGGCGGCTGCGGCAATGGCGCGCCAGTTGCCGCTCGCCAGCAGACAGAACGGGACCAGTATGCCGAGATGCGGCTTGACGGTGAGCAGACCGAACAAAAACCCGGCCAGGATCGGCTGTTTCGGCGCCGCGACCAGCCCACTGATGAGCAAGGCGGTTGTCAGCGCACCGTTTTGGCCGAAGATTGCGTTGATGAAGACGGCCGGACACACAAGGATGGCCAACTCGGCAGCCGCCCCCAGCCTCAATGGCCGCACCGCTAGCCACAGGCAAAGGATCGTGGCGAACGTCCAGGCGAGATAGGCCGGTAAGATGGGCAGCAAGGCGAGCGGCGTGCCGAATACCAGGATGCTTGGTGGATAACTCCATTCCTGGTTGGGAAGATCGGGCGAGAACATCCGCCGCAGGGCCGCGCGATAGCTATCGACATCGAACAGGAATGCCACATGACCGTCGAGCGCCATGCGGCCGCCGGCCCACAGATTGGTAAAGTCCCAATAGGGCAGTCTATCGCTAAGCTCGGAAAAGCCGTGCGCGTCGAACGTCCACAAGGCAAGATGGTAGCGCAGCCCGATCAGGATTCCGGTGCACACCACAAGCGCGGCGAAACGCAGATCGGATCGGCTGGGGGCAGTCTCATTGGCCGGTGCCATTGCGATCATTTCTGCGGACCCACGATCTTGCCGGCCTTGATAGCGCCCGGGCGTTAAGATCGGCTTATGCTTGGCTCTCCGGCCTTCGTCACCCGCCGCAGCGTCAGATTGATCCTGCCGCCATTTTTCAGCAGCGCCGAGGTCGAGGGATAGATGCGGTCGACGCCGTGGAAGCAGAGGCGTCCTTCGCCGCCGAGCACGACGACGTCGCCGCTCTTCAGCCGGAACGACCGGGTCGCCCCCTCGCGCGTCGTCTGGCCGACCCTGAACAGGCAGTCGTCGCCCAGCGAGACCGAGACGACGGGTGCTGAGAAATCCTCCTCGTCGCGGTCCTGATGCAGGCCCATCTTCGCATCCGGCGCGTAGAAATTGACCAGGCATGCCTGCGGCGGATGCGGGTAGGCCGAGACCTCTCGCCACAACCGCATCAGCAGATCCGGGATCGGCGGCCACGGCGTCCCTGTCACGGGGTGCGTCGGCTGGTAGCGATAGCCGCGTTCCTTGTCGGTGACCCAGCCGAGCGGGCCGCAATTGGTCATGCGCACGCTCATTTCCTTGCCGGTGCGCGGCATGGCCGGCACGAATAGCGGCGCCTGCTGGACGATGCCTCTCACATCCTCCACCAGCGCCTCCTGCACGTCGCGGGACAGATAGGCCGGCATGTGGCGGACGCCCTTGGGCAGAACGAGCATGAGGTCGGTCGCTAGCTCCGTTTCGTCGGTTCGAGCATGCCATCTGAAAATGAAAACGGCGACCCGAAAGCCGCCGTTCCCGAAAAATTCGCGTCTCCCTTGATCAGGTGAGGTCTGGAATGCGCAGGACCTGCCCCGGATAGATCTTGTCGGGATGGGTCAGCATCGGCTTGTTGGCCTCGAAGATGACCGTGTTCTTGGCGCCCTTGCCCTTGCCATAGCTTTTCTCGGCGATCTTCCAGAGATTGTCGCCCTTCTGGACGGTGTAGAAGGTCGGTTCCTTGGCCGCGGCCGCCGCCGAACCGGAGGCCGGCGCGACCTGCAACTCGTCCGCCTGCACCTTGGAGACGCCTAGCGTGTTGCCGACGGCGATGACCGCCTTTTCGAAAACCGACTGGTCCTTGACCACGCCCTTCAGCACCGCCGTGTCGCCCTGGACGACGACCTGCACGCCGTCGGTACCGAGCTTGTGCGAATCGAGTTCTTTCTTGAGCGTATCGGCGCTGGGTGCCGCTTCCTCGTCACCGCCTATGCCGAGCTTTTTGCCGACGCTCTTGACGAAATCGAACATACCCATCTCCAGGTCTCCTTGCTGTGGCAATGAGTAAACCTTGCATCTGCAAAGCGAAATTGAAAGCGGGTTCACGCGCGCGATTGGTGTGTTGCTTAATCGTTCTCTACCCGGCCGCGCAGTTTCTTGATGGTGCCGCGTCCGGCCTTGCTCTTCAGCCGCCGTTCGACCGCGCCTTTCGACGGTCTCGTCTTCTTGCGCGGCGGCGGTGGCGGCTCGGCCGCCTTGGCGACCAGCGCCGTCAGCCGCGCCCGTGCATCCGCCCGGTTCTGCTCCTGCGTGCGGAAGCGTCCGGCTTCGATGACGATGACGCCGTCCTTGGTGGCGCGCTGGCCGGCAAGCCTGATCGTGCGTTCGCGCACGCGCTCCGACAGGCCGGGTGCGTTGCGTGCATCGAAGCGCAGCTGCACCGCCGTCGCCACCTTGTTGACGTTCTGCCCGCCGGGGCCGGAGGAGCGGATGAAATCCTCGTGCAGATCACCCGGATGGATCACGGCATCGTCGGCAATGATGATTGTGTCGTCGCTCGTCATGCCGCAGTCATGGCGCGGCGCACGAAAAAAGAAAAGGCCCGATCGGGACCGGGCCTTGCGAGGATGGCTGAGCCTGGCGGGCGATTATTCCGCCGCTTCCTGCATGTGCGGCGCCGCGCCGAGGACGGAGGCGTCGACATGGCTTTCGAACTTCTCGAAATTGATGGCGAACATGCCGACCAGCCTTGCCGCTTGTCGGTCATAAGCGGATTTGTCGGCCCAGGTTGATCGCGGGTCGAGGATGGCGGCGTCGACGCCCGGCACCGCCACCGGCACCTCGAAACCGAAATTGGCGTCGGTACGGAAACCGGTCGTCTTCAGAGAGCCGTCGAGTGCCGCGGCAAGCAGCGCGCGCGTCGCCTTGATCGGCATCCGCCTGCCTGTGCCGTAGGCGCCGCCAGTCCAGCCGGTGTTGACCAGCCAGCAATCGGCACCGTGCTGCGCGATCAGCTCGCGCAGCAGATTGCCATATTCCGAGGGATGGCGCGGCATGAACGGCGCGCCGAAACAGGTCGAGAACGTCGCTTCGGGCTCGGTCACGCCCTTCTCCGTTCCGGCCACCTTGGCCGTGTAGCCGGACAGGAAATGATACATCGCCTGCGCCGGGGTCAGTCGTGCGATCGGCGGCATCACGCCGAAAGCGTCGGCGGTCAGCATGATGATGTTCCGGGGATGGCCGGCGCGCCCCGTCTTGCTGGCATTGGGTATGAAGTCGAGCGGATAGGCGCAGCGCGTGTTCTCGGTGAGCCGGCCGTCGTCGAAATCCGGCACGCCATGGGCGTCGAGAACGACGTTCTCCAGCACCGTGCCGAAGCGCTGCGTGGTGGCGAAGATCTCAGGCTCCGCTTCCGCCGACAGCTTGATGGTCTTGGCATAGCAGCCGCCTTCGAAATTGAAGATGCCGTGCGGCCCCCAGCCGTGCTCGTCGTCGCCGATCAGCGTGCGCGACGGATCGGCCGACAGCGTCGTCTTGCCGGTGCCCGACAGGCCGAAGAAAATCGCGGCGTCGCCGCCAGGGCCCTCATTGGCCGAGCAGTGCATCGGCATCACGCCCTTGGCCGGCAGCAGGTAGTTCAGCATCGTGAACACCGATTTCTTCATCTCGCCGGCATAGGAGGTGCCGCCGATCAGCACGATCTTGCGGGTGAGGTCGACGGCGATCACGGTTTCGGTGCGGGTGCCGTGGCGGGCGGGGTCGGCGCGGAAGGAGGGCAGGTCGATGATCGTCATCTCGGGCACGAAATGGTCGAGCTCCGCGGCTTTCGGACGGATCAGCAGGTTGCGGATGAACAGCGAATGCCAGGCAAACTCGGTGATGACCCTGGTGGGCAGCTTCAGCTCATGGTCTGCGCCGCCCACCAGGTCCTGCACGTAAAGATCCTTGTCCGCGGCATGCGCCCGGAACTCTTCGAGCAGCGTCTCGAACTGGTCCGGCGAGATCGCCTTGTTGTTGTCCCACCAGATGTCATTCTCGGTGGCGCCGTCGCGGACGACGAACTTGTCCTTGGGCGAACGGCCGGTGTGCTGACCTGTTTCGGCGACCAGCGCGCCGTGCGCGGTCAGCCGCGCTTCGCCGCGCCTGATCGATTCCTCGTAGAGGGCGGCCGCCCCGAAATTGTAGCGCACCAGGCCAGAGGTTCTGAGACCGATACGATCGATCGCGCAGGCAGGATTGCGTTTGCCGACTTCCGACATAGGTGACCCTTCTCCGATTTGCCGCATCTTTGCCGGCGCCTTTCCGGCACGCCCACTACGCGAGCTTAGATGGTCAGAACCAGAAAAGCCGAATGATATCAAATCATTAATCGATTTAAATATTTTGAAAGTTGTTTAAATCGTTTATATGTGCAAAAAGTTTCGTGGTTGCCAAAGGATTGGCGGCGCTGGTTCGTCCAATCCATATCGAGGTGCGATCGTGGCCGCCGGCATGCCGCCCGTGACAGCGGCGAAGGCCTATGCCACATTTTGTACCTAATTTGTCCTGCAAAAGCCCCTTCTCTACCAAAGAAGGGACAGCTCATGAGGGAGCCGCTTGAAATGGCAACAATCGCGCTTGTCGATGACGACCGCAACATTCTGACCTCGGTGTCGATCGCCCTCGAATCGGAAGGCTATCGCGTCGAAACCTACACGGATGGTGCGTCCGCGCTGGAAGGCCTGGCGGCGCGCCCGCCGAATCTCGCCATCCTCGACATCAAGATGCCGCGCATGGACGGCATGGAACTCTTGCGCCGGATGCGCCAGAAATCCGACCTGCCGGTCATCTTCCTGACCTCCAAGGACGACGAGATCGACGAGCTGTTCGGCCTCAAGATGGGCGCCGACGACTTCATCCGCAAACCCTTCTCGCAGCGTTTGCTGGTCGAGCGGGTGCGCGCGGTGTTGCGTCGTGCCAGCGCCCGTGAGGCCGCGGCAAAAGCGCCCAGCCAGCAGGCGCGCTCGCTCGAGCGCGGCCAGCTCGTCATGGACCAGGAACGCCACACCTGCACCTGGAAAGGCGAACCGGTGACGCTCACCGTCACCGAATTCCTGATCCTGCATTCGCTGGCACAGCGCCCCGGCGTCGTAAAAAGTCGTGATGCGCTGATGGATTCGGCTTATGATGAGCAGGTCTATGTTGACGACCGTACCATCGACAGCCACATCAAGCGGCTGCGCAAGAAGTTCAAGGCCGTCGACGACGACTTCGAGATGATCGAAACCCTTTACGGAGTCGGATACCGGTTCCGCGAGGCGTGAATAGGCGGGTAGGCAATAGAGAATAGTCGGTAGTCAGTTTTGAATGGTGCGAGCGGCCACCCGTGCATCGCCGTGATCTCAGCCAACCATTTCTCTATTCGCTACCCGCTACTCACTAATACTAAGCAGGGAACTGCTGTTCGATGGCAGTGGAAGCACAGCGGAGCAGATCGGCGGGCGTTGCAAGGCGGCCGGCGCGCATCATGCCCGCGTTCCTGTCGAAGCTCACCGTGCCCATGCGCCGCTTCCTCGGCCATCACATCTTTTCCAGCCTGACGCGGCGTATCCTCTTCCTCAATCTCGCCGGCCTCGCAGTCCTGGTCACCGGCATTCTCTATCTCAACACCTTCCGCGACGGGCTGATCGACGCCCGCGTCGAAAGCCTGATGACCCAGGGCGAGATCATCGCCGGCGCGATCGCCGCCTCGGCGACGGTCGAGACCGATTCGATCAGCATCGATCCGGAAAAGCTGCTTGAGCTGCAGGCCGGCGAAAGCCTGGGACCGGGCTCCGACCAGCTCGACAATCTAGATTTCCCGATCAATCCCGAGCGCGTCGCCCCGGTGCTGCGCCGGCTGATCTCGCCGACCCGCACCCGCGCCCGCATCTACGACCGCGACGCCAATTTGCTGCTCGATTCGCGCCATCTCTATTCGCGCGGGCAGATCCTTCGGTACGATCTGCCCCCGGTCGACGAGGAAGAGCCCGACCTTGTCGAACGCATCCAGAAGTTCATCTTCGACTTCTTCCGCAACACCGATCTGCCGGTCTATCACGAGCAGCCGGGCGGCAATGGCGCCGCCTTCCCGGAAGTGGTCAAGGCGCTGACCGGCAGCCCGTCGACCATCGTCCGGATCAGCGAACAGGGCGAGCAGATCGTTTCCGTCGCGGTGCCGATCCAGCGCTTCCGCGCCGTTCTCGGCGTGTTGATGCTGTCGACCGAAGGCGGCGACATCGATAAGATCGTCGCCGCCGAACGCAAGGCGATCCTGCGCGTCTTTGGCATCGCGGCGCTCGTCACCGCCATCCTGTCGATGCTTCTGGCCTCCACCATCGCCAATCCGCTGCGCCGGCTGTCGGCGGCGGCCGTGCGGGTGCGGCGCGGCGTCAAGAGCCGCGAGGAAATCCCTGATTTCTCCGACCGGCAGGACGAGATCGGCAATCTGTCGATTGCCGTGCGCGACATGACGAACGCGCTCTATGCGCGCATCGAGGCGATCGAGAGCTTCGCCGCCGATGTTTCCCATGAATTGAAGAACCCGCTGACCTCGCTGCGCAGCGCGGTGGAGACCTTGCCGCTCGCCAAGAACGACAATTCGCGCAGCCGGCTGATGGAGATCATCCAGCACGACGTCAGGCGGCTGGACCGCCTCATCACCGACATTTCGGACGCCTCCCGTCTCGACGCCGAGCTGGCGCGGGATGACGCGGGGACCGTGGACCTGAAGAAGTTCATCACCGACCTCGTCGCCGTCTCGCGTGAAACGACGCGCAACAAGAAGGCGGTCGAGATCGAGCTCAGGGTCGCCAAGCTGCCGCAGGGCGTCAAGGGCTATTTCGTCGTCGGCCACGACCTGCGCATCGGCCAGGTTATCACCAACCTGATCGAGAACGCCCGCTCCTTCGTGCCAGAGGAGCGCGGCCACATCATCCTGTCGCTGGCGCGCACCGGCAAGTTCAACATCCTCACCGTCGATGACAATGGTCCCGGCATCCGTGCCGACAACATCGACCGCATCTTCGAACGTTTCTACACCGACCGGCCCGCCGGCGAGGCGTTCGGCCAGAATTCAGGCCTTGGCCTGTCGATATCCAGGCAGATCGTCGAGGCCCATGGCGGCACGCTGACCGCCGAGAACATCCCCGGCACCAAGCCAGGCGAGATCAAGGGCGCCCGCTTCGTGGTTACGCTGCCGGCCGAAGCATGATCCCGAAAAGTGGGAACCGGTTTTCGGATCAGATCATGCCTCATGCAAAAATGATCCCGGATATCGCGGCCTTACGGCCGTCATCCTCGGGCTTGTCCCGTGGATCCGCCGCACAGCGGGACTATGGTGCGAACACTATTGAAAGGCCTGCAGATTCTCGGGATGACGGGGTTGGATCAGGATTTCCGAAATACATAAGCGGGCACGCTCATGCAGCCTGAAAACATCCACGCAACGGCCATCCTGATCGGCGAGCGCGGCGTTCTCGTCAGCGGCGCATCCGGTTCGGGCAAGACGACACTGGCGCTGGCGCTCATTGACCATTGCCACCCGCGAGGCTTATTTTCACGGCTCGTCGGCGACGACCAGCTTTTCGTCATGGCACATGCGGGACGGCTGGTGTGCCGCGCGCCCGCCGCGATCGAGGGCCTGGTCGAGGTGCCCGGGCGTGGTCCGCGACCCGTGCCGTTTGAGGCGGGCGCCGTCATCGATCTGCATGTCAGGCTTTTGCCGGCCGGCGAAGTGGCACGCTTTCAGGAGGATGCCGACGACAACATCGCCGGCTGCCTGGTGCCGCGGATTGACGTGGCGGAACGCAATATTGCCGCTGCCTTGCCCGCCGTGATGGCGCATCTGTCGATCGCGCCTTTTCTATGATGCGACCGGGGTTTTTTGCTGCAATGCGTCAAAATGGCATGGGCCGGCGCAATTTTGGGCTTGTCAACGAGCCGCGCGTCGACAAGATAGCGCTCCCGCCGCCTGGAATGGCTGGCGAGCATAAAATGCGCCTGTGAAGCGGCGATGACGGGAGCCACCAAAGAATGATCGGACTCGTGCTTGTAACGCACGGTCAACTGGCCACCGAGTTCCGACATGCCGTGGAACATGTCGTCGGGCCACAAGACAATTTCGAAACCGTGGCGATCGGGGCTGACGACGATATGGAGCAGCGCCGGCGCGACATCGTCGATGCCGTTGCCCGTGTCGACACCGGGACGGGCGTGATCGTGTTGACCGACATGTTCGGCGGCACGCCTTCGAACCTTGCCATTTCCGTGATGGAGTCCGGCCGCACCGAAGTCATCGCCGGCATGAATTTGCCGATGCTGATCAAGCTATCCTCGATCCGCAAGGGCGACAACATGGCGGCGGCCCTCGACGAGGCGCAGGCGGCGGGGCGCAAATACATCAATGTCGCCAGCCAGCTCCTGAGCAGCAAATGAGCACGATGTCGTCGGAAAAGGACCAGATCGTCCGCGAATTTCCGATCGTCAATCAACGCGGCCTGCACGCGCGCGCCTCGGCCAAGTTCGTGCAGCTCGCCAGCGGCTACAACGCGTCGGTCCACGTCGAGAAGGACGGCGTCAAGGTCGGCGGCACCTCGATCATGGGCCTGATGATGCTGGCGGCAAGTCCGGGCTATTCGATTCGCGTCACCGCCAGCGGTCCCGAAGCGCTTGAGGTCATGAATGCGCTGGAGCAGCTGGTGGCGTCCCGCTTCGGCGAGGAATGCTGATCCTTTACCTCCATACGAAAGACATGCAGGGATAAAGATTTCTTTATATCCCATTGTCGTCTTGACGCCGATCTGCTAGTCAGGCGGGCAATTCGCGCCCTTCGACGCGCCTGCCGGCGCGGGCGCATCCGCAAACAATTCAATAGCGTAACAATTCGCATCGGAGCACTGCCATGACGGGTAGCAAGGACTATGTGGTCGCCGACATCTCGCTTGCCGGCTGGGGCCGCAAGGAAATCGAGATCGCCGAAACCGAAATGCCGGGCCTGATGGCCTGCCGCGAGGAATTCGGCTCCAAGAAGCCGCTCAAGGGCGCGCGCATCACCGGCTCGCTGCACATGACCATCCAGACCGCGGTGTTGATCGAGACGCTGAAGGCGCTCGGTGCCGATATACGCTGGGCTTCCTGCAACATCTTCTCGACCCAGGACCATGCGGCTGCTGCCATCGCCGAGGCCGGCATCCCGGTCTTCGCCGTCAAGGGCGAGACGCTTGAGCAGTACTGGGACTACACCGACAGGATTTTCCAGTGGGCCGACGGCGGCACCTCCAACATGATCCTCGATGATGGCGGCGACGCCACCATGTACATCCTGATCGGCGCGCGCGCCGAGGCCGGCGAGGACGTGCTGTCCAATCCGCACAGCGAGGAGGAGGAATATTTCTATGCCCAGGTCAAGAAGCGCATGAAGGCTTCGCCCGGCTTCTTCACCAAGCAGAAGGAAGCGATCCGGGGCGTCACCGAAGAGACGACCACCGGCGTCAACAGGCTCTACCAGCTGCAGAAGAAGGGCTTGCTGCCTTTCCCGGCCATCAATGTCAACGACTCCGTCACCAAGTCGAAATTCGACAATAAATATGGCTGTAAGGAATCGCTGGTCGACGGCATCCGCCGCGGCACCGACACCATGATGGCCGGCAAGGTCGCCGTCGTCTGCGGCTATGGCGACGTCGGCAAGGGCTCGTCCGCCTCGCTGAAGGGCGCCGGCGCCCGCGTCAAGGTCACCGAGGTCGATCCGATCTGCGCCCTGCAGGCGGCGATGGACGGCTTCGAGGTCGTCACGCTCGAAGATGCCGCACCCACCGCCGACATCGTCATCACCACCACCGGCAACAAGGATGTCGTCACCCTCGACCACATGCGTTCGATGAAGGACATGGTGATCGTCGGCAACATCGGTCACTTCGACAACGAGATCCAGGTGGCATCGCTGCGCAACCTGAAATGGACCAACGTCAAGCCTCAGGTCGACATGATCACCTTCCCCGATGGCAAGCGCATGATCTTGCTGTCGGAAGGCCGCCTGCTCAACCTCGGCAACGCCACCGGCCATCCGAGCTTCGTCATGTCGGCGTCCTTCACCAACCAGGTGCTGGCGCAGATCGAGCTATTCACCAAGGGCGAGCAGTACCAGAACCAGGTCTACGTGCTGCCCAAGCATCTCGACGAGAAGGTCGCGCGCCTGCATCTCGACAAGCTCGGCGCTCGCCTGACCGAACTATCGGGCGAACAGGCAGCCTATATCGGCGTGACCCCGCAGGGTCCGTTCAAGCCGGAACACTACCGCTATTAACCAAAGCTGAATTTACTACCAGATATTGACGCCGGGCGATTGACTTTTCGCCCGGCTTTATTTTTGCGCCGAATGATTCTTCACGCCGATTCCAGCAGGCGCTATTGTTGTGATTCGCGGTCCGGGGACGAGGACCGGCGTACGCATCAGGGCGGTCTTGCATTCAGGCGGCGAAGAGGACCAAGACATGCCGGGGGATAACCCGCTTTGCGCGGGACGGGCCGTTTCCGGCGGCCATGACGATTCGAGGATTACCGGCACCGCCACGCGAGGCGGGCGCCCTTCATGGCGCGCGCGCGCCGGACTTTTCCTTGCCGGCTCCGCACTTGGCTGGCCTTTGGCCGGCACGGTGGCCCACGCCCAGGCTGCTGGTGCGGAGGCCGCAAGCCTATCGGTGAGCACGGTCGAGGTCGTGCAGCTTGCCGTCTTTGTCGGAGTGATGGGAGCGGCATTCCTGTCGGCCATCGTTCTGATCCGGGAGAGAGCGCGCACCTCGGCCGAAAATGTCGAGCTCAGGAGCCGCATCGCGGACATCAACGCGGCGCTGCGCCGTTCGGAGGCGCTGCTCAACTTGCGCGACCAGCGTGTCGTCGTCTGGGCCTCGGAGAACAAGAAACCCGAGCTCATCGGCACGCTGCCGGTCGAAAGCGGCGCGCCCGAGGAGCGGGCCGCCTTCCTTGCCTTCGGCCGCTGGCTGATGCCGCGCTCGGCTGCGGCACTCGAGCATGCCGTCGCGGGGCTGCGCGAAAGAGCCGTGTCCTTCGACCTCGTCATCGAAACGCAGACCGGCGCTCCGCTGGAAGTGCATGGCCGCAAGAGCGCGGCGCATGTGCTGGTGCGGTTCGTTTCCCTTTCCGAGACGCAACGCAGCCAGGCCCGGCTGAAGATCGAAAACCAGCGGCTGGCCGCCGACCATGATACGATGATCGGCCTGCTCGAGGCGCTGAAGATGCCGGCATGGCTGCGCGGCGAGGACGGCCGCCTGAGATGGGTGAACCGGGCCTATGCCGAAGCGGTCGAGGCCGAAAGCGCGGAGATGGCTGTCCGCGACGCCAAGGAATTCCTCGGCGGCCAAGCGCGCGAAGCGATCGCTGCCCAGCACAAGTCCCATCCTGTCTTCGAACAGACGCTTTCCACGGTGATCGAAGGCGACCGCCGCGTTTTCGCGGTGACCGATTTCGCCGGCGCCGACGGTTCGGCGGGACTTGCCTGCGACACCAGCGCCATCGAAACCATCCGCAGCGAATATGAGCGCACCGTGCGCAGCCACGCCGACACGCTCGACCAGCTCAACACGGCGGTCGCGATCTTCGACACCGACGAGAAGCTGCGCTTCTTCAACCAGGCTTTCCAGAAGCTCTGGGGCCTCGATGCAGGCTTCCTGCACAGCGCGCCCGATAACGCTTTGCTGCTGGATCGGCTGCGCAGCGAGGGCAAGATCGCCGAGCAGCCGGAGTGGCGTCGCTGGAAGGAAGGCCTGCTCGGCGCCTACCGCGCGGTGGAATCGCAGGAGCATTGGTGGCACCTGCCCGACGGCAAGACCATCCGCGTCGTCGCCAACCCGCAGCCCAAGGGCGGCGTCACCTGGGTGTTCGAGAACCTGACCGAGAAGATGGACCTCGAAAGCCGCTACCGCACCGCGGTGCGGGTCCAGGGCGAAACACTCGACAACCTCGCCGAAGGCGTGGCGGTGTTCGGTCCCGACGGCAGGCTGCGTCTGTCGAACCCGGCATTTGCTACTTTGTGGGGCCTGGACGCCGAAACCGCCCGGCCCAATGTCCATGTTTCCGCAATCCGTGAGCTTTGCGACCTGCAAGCGATCGACAGCCCGTGGGGCGGCTTCGTCGCCGCCATCACCGGCTTCGACGACGAGCGCCGCGACCGCCACGGTCAGACCGAGCTCAACAACGGCACCGTGCTGCGCTACGCCGTGATCCCCCTGCCCAACGGGCAGGTGATGATGACCTTCGTCGACGTTACCGACAGCGTCCGTGTCGAACGCGCGCTCAAGGACAAGAACGAGGCGCTGGAGAAATCCGACCAGCTCAAGAACGAATTCGTCCAGCACGTGTCCTACGAACTGCGCTCGCCGCTGACCAACATCATCGGCTTCACCGAACTGCTGTCGCTGCCGGTCACCGGTCCGCTGACGCAGAAGCAGCGCGAATATGTCGAGCATGTCGGCTCGTCGTCCTCGGTGCTTTTGACCATCGTCAACGACATACTCGACCTTGCCACGGTCGATGCCGGCATCATGCAGCTCGACATTTCCGAGGTCCATGTCGACCGCACGATCGCCGCCGCCGCCGAGCTGGTTGCCGACCGGCTGGAAGAGCATTCAATCAGGCTCGAGGTCGATGCCGCGGCGGCGCCGAAGACCTTCCACGGCGACGAAATCCGCATCCGCCAGATCCTCTACAACCTGCTCAGCAACGCCGCCAACTACGCGCCGGAGGCCAGCGCCATCCGGCTCGCCTGCCGTCAGTTGGCGGACGGTGTGGAATTCTCGGTCCATGACGATGGACCCGGCATGCCGCCCGACGTGCTTGACTCGGTGTTCCGCCGCTTCGAGCCGCGCGCCAATGGCGGCCGCCGGCGCGGCGCCGGGCTCGGACTGTCGATCGTCAAGAGCTTCGTCGAGCTGCATGGCGGCAGCGTCCGCATCGAAACCGGTAAGAACAAGGGCACGACCGTCATCTGCACCTTTCCCGACATGCCGGGCATCCGCGCCGCGGCCGAGTAGCGCACTCGATGGCCGCATTGATGCTCGAGCGTTTACTCGCCGACGAAACACAGACAGCGCGGCTGGGTGAGGATCTGGCGCTGGCGTTGCGCGCCGGCGACGTCCTGGCGCTGAAGGGCGATCTCGGCGCCGGCAAATCGACGCTGGCGCGGGCGCTGATCAGGACCTTGGCCGACGATGCCGGCCTCGATGTGCCGAGCCCGACCTTTACCCTGGTGCAAAGCTACGACACGCGCATTCCGGTCCATCATTTCGACCTCTACCGCCTGTCCTCGGCAGCCGAGCTCGATGAACTGGGCTTCGACGAGGCGTTGGCGCAAGGCGCGGCCCTTGTCGAATGGCCGGAACGGGCCGAGGGTTATTTGCCTGGGACCGCCGTGCTGATCGAACTCGTCCAGCATGGCGATGGCCGATTGGCGAGACTGTCCGGGCAAGGCGCTGCCTACGATCGGGTGGCGCGCTCTCTCGCCATGCGTGATTTCCTCGAAGGCGCTGGATGGGGCGAGGCCAGCCGCCGCCATTTCATCGGCGATGCCTCTGCCCGCTCCTACGAAATTGTCTCGCTTCCAGGCCACGCCGCGAGGGTGCTGATGAACTCGCCGCGGCTGGTGCTAGGCCCGCCGGTGCGCGACGGCAAGCCCTATGGCGTCATCGCCCACACCGCCCAGTCGGTGTCAGCCTTCGCCGCCATCGACCGCGCGCTGCTCGCCGCCGGGGTCAGCGTTCCCGAAATCCATGCGCAGGATCTCGACCAGGGATTCCTGCTGCTCGAACATCTGGGCTCCGAAGGTTTCCTGGACGGGCATGGCAGGCCGGTCGCCGAGCGCTATGAGGCGGCGGCCGAACTGCTCGCCATGATGCATGGCAAGACCTGGCCCCACCGGATGGAGGCCGCACCGGGTGTGTTTCACGATGTGCCGCCCTTCGACCGCGACGCCATGCTGATCGAGGCGGACCTGTTGGTCGATTGGTACGTGCCGATGCTGACGGGCGCTCCGGCGGGCGATGCCTTGCGCGTCGGCTACCACAAGGAGTGGAACGCGGTTCTCGACCGGCCCGCTGACAGCCAATACACGCTGATGCTGCGTGACTTTCATTCGCCGAACATCATCTGGCGCGCTGAGCGCTCCGGCCATGACCGGCTCGGTATCGTCGATATCCAGGATGCGTTGATCGGCCCCGCCGCTTACGACGTCGCCTCGCTGGCCATGGACGCGCGCGTCACCATCCCGCCAGGCATCGAGAAACGCACGCTCGATGCCTATGTCGCCGCCCGCCACGCGGCCGGCCCATTTGACGAGGCGGCATTCCTCGAGGCCTATGCGATCATGGCGGCGCAGCGCAATTCCAAGATCCTCGGCATCTTCGTCCGGCTCGAAAAACGCGACGGCAAGCCCTATTATCTGAAGCACTTGCCGCGTATCCGCGACTATCTGCGCCGGGCGCTGTCTCATCCTGCCTTGGCCGGCCTTCGCGAGTTCTATACCGCTCACGGTCTGCTGGAGGAGCAAACGCCGTGACATCGATACCGGACGCAGCGAGCGTGCCCAAAACTGCGATCGTGCCCAAAACTGCGATAGTGCTTGCCGCAGGGCTCGGCAAGCGCATGCGGCCGATCACCGACACGATCCCCAAGCCGCTGGTCAGGATCGCCGGCAAGACGCTGCTCGACTGGGGCCTCGACAGTCTCGCCGCGGCCGGCATCGGCAAGGCCGTCGTCAACGTGCACTATCTTCCCGAACAGATCGTCGCCCATCTCGGCGCGCGCCATGCGCCGCGGATCGTCATTTCGGACGAGAGCGAGCGGTTGCTCGATTCCGCCGGCGGCATCGTCAAGGCGCTGCCGGAGCTCGGCCAACAGCCCTTCTACATCCTCAACGCCGACACCTTCTGGATCGACCAAGGAACGCTCAATCTCAACCGTCTCGCCCTTGCATGGGACGCCGCGAAAATGGATATTCTGCTGATGCTGGCGGATCTCCATCAGGCGACCGGACACTGCGGCAGCACCGATTTCCTGGTGGCGCCGGACGGCACCCTGCGGCGTTCCAAGGGCGATCCGGCGGGCCTGATCTATGCCGGGGCGGCGATCGTCCATCCGCGCATCTTCAAGGGTGCCCTGCCGGAACCTCATTCGCTTAACGCCTACTTCGACAAGGCGATCGCCGCCGGCCGGCTGTTCGGCATGCCGATGCACGGCCATTGGATCACCGTCGGCACGCCTGACGCCATTGCCAGCGCGGAAGCGGCGGTCGCGGGCGCGCTAGCCGAGTCGCAATGAGCGGCCCGGACCGCGTTTTCTCCATTTCCCCCGGTGCGCCGTTTCTGCCGACGCTTGCCGAGGCGCTGCTGGCCGGGCGTCTTGTTCCGGGCTTTCGCTTCGATGGCGACCCGCTCGCCTTGGCCGATGTCACCATCTATGTGCCGACGCGGCGCGCCGCGCGCGCCTTGCGCGGCGTCTTCGTCGACAGCCTGTCGGCCAGGGGCGGCGGCGGTTCGGCGATTCTGCCGGTCATCCGGCCGCTCGGCGAATTCGACGAGGACGAGGCAGCGTTCGAGACGGAAGCGTCGTCGGCCATCGACCTCGCTCCGCCGATCGCGGCAACCGAACGCCTGCTGCTGCTGGCGCCGCTGGTGCGCGCCTGGAAACGCCGGCTGCCGGCGCATGTGGCGGCGCTTTTCGATGAGGAGATCGTCATTCCGGCCTCCACCGCCGATGCGATCTGGCTGGCACGCGATCTCGCCCGGCTTATGGATGAGATCGAGACGGAAGGCACGGACTGGACGCGGCTCGCTGACCTGGTGAGCGGCAATCTCGCGGGATGGTGGCAGGTCACGCTTGATTTTCTCGGCATCGTCACCGACGCCTGGCCGAAATTCCTTGGGGAACGGAACCTCTCCAACCCGGCCGCGCATCGCAGCGCCCTGATCCGGCTGGAAGCGGCGCGGTTGCGGCGCAATCCGCCCGCCGGGCCGGTTATCGCCGCCGGTTCCACCGGCTCCATCCCCGCCACGGCAGAGCTGCTGGCCGCCATCGCCCGCTTGGCAGGCGGAGCCATCGTGCTGCCGGGCCTCGACCGGACGATGGATGAGCCGTCTTTCCAGGCCATCACGGCGCCGGGCGCACGTCCGGCCGTGCTCGGCCATCCGCAATACGGCCTCGCCAAGCTGATCGGCACCATCGGTGTGCTGCGCGGGGATGTCGAGGAGATCGGCGCGGCCGAGCGTGCGCTCGCGCTTCGCGCCGCCCTCGTGGGCGAAGCGCTGCGGCCGGCCGAGACCACCGAATTGTGGGCCGAGACGCGCAGCGGCTTTTCCGCCTCCGACATTGAGCAGGCGTTCTCCGGCGTGAGCCTGCTGGAAGCGGCCGGCGAACGCGATGAAGCCGTGGCGATCGCCGTCGCGCTCAAGCGCGCGGTCGAGCAGCCCGGCCAAAGGGCGGCCCTCGTTACCGGCGACCGTGCGCTGGCGCGCCGCGTCTCGGTCGAACTCGCCCGCTTCGGCGTCGTCGCCGACGATTCCGGTGGTGTGCCGCTTTCCAACACGCCCGCCGCCGGCCTGCTTGGCCTGGCGTTGCAGGCGGTGTTCCGTCCCGGTGACCCGGTCGGCCTGTTGTCGTTGCTCAAGCATCCCCTGCTTGCCCTTGGCCTGGACCGGACGAGCGTTCGCCATGCGGCGGAACTGATCGAACTGGTGGCGCTGCGCGGCGGCACCGGCCGCCCCGACATCGCGTCGCTGCCGGACCTGTTCGAAGCCCGCCTGGTTGACCTCGGCGCCGACAGCAGGCGGCCTTTCTGGTTTACCCGGCTGACCGTGCGCGCTATCGAAGGCGCGCGGAATTTGCTTGGACGTCTCAACGAAGCGCTGGCGCCGCTTGCCGCCTTTCGCGGCCAGGCCGACGCCGGTCTTGTGGCGCTGGTCGAGGCCAGCGTCGTGGTGCTGGAAAATCTAGGCCGTGCGGCCGATGGCGGGCTTGGCGCACTCTATGCCGGCGATGCCGGAGAGAAACTGGCCGACCTGTTGCGTGGACTGGTCGCGGCGTCCGTGCCGCTGTCGTTTGCCGCCGACGAATGGCCAGATGTCATGGCGGCGCTGATCGCGCCCGAGACGGTCAAGCCGGCGCAGGGCACAGACAGGAACATCGCCATCTGGGGGGCGCTGGAAGCCCGCTTGCAGAATGTCGACACGCTGGTCATCGGCGGCATGAACGAAGGCGTGTGGCCGCGCAAACCCGAAAGCGATCGCTTCATGTCGCGGCTGATGAAGACCGGCATCGACCTGGAGCCGCCCGAACGGCGCATTGGGCTTGCCGCGCATGATTTCCAGATGGCCATGGGGGCGGCGAAGGTGGTGCTGTCGCGCTCCGCACGCGCCGGTGACGCGCCCGCCGTGCCCTCGCGCTGGCTGCAGCGCATTCTCACTTATATCGGCAAGGACCAGGCAGCCAGGCTTGCCGAACGCGGCGACGAACTCATCGCCTGGGCGCGCGCGCTCGATTCCGGCCCGCGGCGGGACTTCGCGCCGCGCCCGCAGCCGAAGCCGCCGGTCGCGCTGCGTCCAACCCATTTCTCGATCACCGAGATCGAGACGCTGCGTCGCGATCCCTACGCCGTCTATGCCAGGCGCATCCTCGGCCTGCTGCCGCTCGACCCGGTCATCCGCGACCCGGGTGCGGCCGAGCGCGGCACGCTGTTCCACGCCATCCTGCATCTGTTCTCGGGCAGCGTGGCCGATCCGCGTGCTCCCGATGCGCTGGCCGGCCTGCTCGCCGCCGGCCGGACCTGCTTCGCCGAGGCAGCACTTCCCACCGATGTCGAGGCGGTCTGGTGGCCGCGTTTCGAAAAACTCGCCGCCAGCATCATCGAATGGGAACGCGGCCGCGCTGGGGCCGTGGCCCGGCGCCACGCCGAGGCGCGAGCGGGCAAGACCATGGTCGGCCAATCCGGGATCACCCTGTCGGGCTATGCCGACCGGGTCGATCTTCTCCATGGCGGCATGGCCGACATATTGGACTACAAGACCGGCTCCTCGCCTTCCAAGGCGCAGGCTCACACGCTGCTGTCGCCGCAACTGGCCCTGGAGGGCGCGTTGCTCAGGCGCGGCGCTTTCCAGGAACTCGGCGCGCGCGAGCCCTCGCAATTGGCTTTTGTCAGGCTGAAGCCGAATGGCGAGGTTTTCGAGGAATCGATCCTCGAATACAACCGGCAGCCACGCACCGCCACGGACCTCGCCGAGGAGGCCTGGGCGCGGCTGGAGAAATTGCTCATCCACTATGCCGATCCGGCGGCCGGCTATCTGTCGCGGGCATTGCCGTTCCGCGAAGGCGAGACCGACGGCAACTACGACCATCTCGCCCGCGTGCTCGAATGGTCGGCGGGCGGCGATGCGGATGACGAGGGAGGGGAGGCATGAAGAAAGCCTATCCCACCCCCGGCGAAACCGCCTCCAGGCAGGCCAGCGCCTCGGATCCGAGGAATTCCGCCTGGGTGTCGGCCAATGCCGGGTCCGGCAAGACCCATGTGCTGGCCCAGCGCGTCATCCGGCTCCTGCTTCGCGGCACCGATCCGTCGAAGATACTGTGCCTGACCTATACGCGTGCCGCCGCCGCCAACATGTCGAACCGGGTGTTCTCGACCCTGTCGGAATGGACCGCGCTCGGCGATGCCGAACTGGCGGTGAGGGTCGAGGCGCTCGATGGCCGCCGGCCCAACCGCGAAACCATGCGCCGCGCCCGCCGCCTGTTTGCGGAGGCGCTGGAAACGCCCGGCGGGCTGAAGATCCAGACCATTCATGCCTTCTGCGAATCGGTGCTGCACCAGTTCCCGCTGGAAGCCAACATCCCCGCGCATTTCGAGATGCTCGACCCGCAGATGGAGGCATCGTTGTTCGCCGCCGCGCGCCGTGAAATGATTTCGGGCAGCGCGGCGGATCGGCCGGACCTCGCCGGAGCTTTCGCCGCCGTGCTCGAGCGCGGTGGCGAGGCCGGGCTCGACGCTTTGCTGGGTGAGATCGTCCGCAAGCGCGACGAACTGGGCGCCTTCATCGGTGAAATCGATCGAGGCGGCCCGAACTTCCAGACGCTGTTCGACGAATTCCAATTCCGTCCCGGCCAGACCGCCGAAGGCATAGCGGCCGCCATCTGGCCGCTGCCCGGCTTCCTGCCGGATTATTTTGCCGGCTTCGCCCAGGCGGCGGAGGCCGCCGACGCCAGGACGGTGCTCAACAACATCTTGCCTCATGCGCGCCTGGCTTTCGCGGAAACCGACCCCGTGCGCCGCCTGCAGCTGCTTTCGCGGGCTTTCCTGAAGGCCGACGGCGACGTCTACGATCCAGCCAAGGCCTTCAAGAAGGCGCTGCTCGACCGGCTGCCGGACCTGGCGGAGCGCTATCTCTCGGCGACCACCGCAATCGTCGAGACGGTCGACCGGCTCGCCCTGTTCCGGATGCTGGAGGGCACGCGCGCCGCGCTGACGTTGGCCGACTGGCTGATCGCCCGCTACGAGCAGTTGAAGCGTGGCCGCGGGTTCCTCGACTTCAACGACCTGATCACCCGCACCGTCAGTCTCCTGGCCAGGCCCGATGCCGGCCCGTGGGTGCAATACAAGCTCGACCAGGGCATCGACCACATCCTGCTCGACGAGGCGCAGGACACCAGCCCCGACCAATGGGAGGTGGTGAAGCGGCTGGCCGAGGAATTCTTCGCCGGCATCGGCGCCCGCGACACCGCGCATCGGACGATCTTCGCTGTCGGCGACGAAAAACAGTCGATCTATTCCTTCCAGGGAGCGGCGCCGGATTCCTTCGCCGACAGCAGGCTCCTGTTTGCAAGCAAGGTGCGCGACGCCGATGCGCCCTTCGCCGATCTGAAGCTCACCTGGTCGTTCCGCTCGACCGACGATGTTCTGGCCGCTGTCGACCGTGTCTTCGCCGATCCGGTCGTGCGGCGTGGCATCAGCCATGACCCCGACCCGCTGAGCCACAAGGCGATACGCACCGATGCACCGGGCTATGTCGAGGTCTGGCCATCCATCGGCGCCGACGTCGTCGACGAGCCGGACGACTGGACGCAGGCAGTCGACCATGCCCGCGCGCCGGCGGTTCGGGTTGCCGAAAACGTCGCCGCCACCCTTGCCGGCTGGATCGGCAATGGCGAGGTCATCGAAGGCCGCGGCAAGAGGCTGCGCCCTGGCGACGTGCTGGTGCTGGTGCGCAAGCGCGATCGCTTCGTCCATGCACTGACGCGTGCCCTGAAACGTCGTGACATCCCGGTCGCCGGCGCGGACCGGTTGAGCCTGCCCGGCCACATCGCGGTCAAGGACCTGATCGCGCTCGGCCATTTCCTGATCCAGCCGCAGGACGATCTGTCGCTCGCCGCCGTGCTGCGGAGCCCGATCTTCGATCTGTCGGAAGAGACGCTTTTCACACTGGCCGCGCAAAGACCATCCGGCCTGTCGCTGGCCGAGTCCCTGCGCCAGCATGCCAGCCAAAGCGAAGCGCTCGCGGCGGTCGCCGCTCAACTCGACATCTGGGCCAACGAGGCCGTCTTCAAGCCGGTGTTCGAATTCTATGCCGGCCTGCTGGCACGCGGTGGCGTGCGCCGCAAGATGGTTGCGCGGCTCGGGCCGGAAGCCGGGGACATTCTCGACGAATTCCTGAGTTTCTGCCTTGCCGAGGAGCGGACCGGCTTGCCCGGGCTGGAAGCCTTCCTGTCGACGCTGGAGAGCGCCGGCCCAGAAATCAAGCGCGAGATGGACCAGACCCGCGACGAGGTCCGCGTCATGACCGTGCATGCAGCCAAGGGGCTCGAGGCGCCTGTCGTCTTCCTGGTCGATGGCGGTTCGGCTCCGTTCAGCGATCAGCACCTGCCGCGCCTGATGCCGTTCGAGGGTTCCGGGCTGAACTGGAGCGGCAAGGGCTTTCTCTGGCGTTCGGCCAGCGACGTCGCCAACGCCATTTCGAAGGCTGCCGCGGCAAGGGCGCGCGATCTCGCCGATGACGAGTATCGGCGGCTGCTCTATGTCGGCATGACCCGGGCCGAGGACAGGCTGATCGTCTGCGGTTATCATGGCAAGCGCGCGCCGAACACCGGCACCTGGCATTCGCTCGTCAGCCGTGCCCTGGTCGGGGCGCCGGAGAGTGCCGAGTATCCGCATCCGGCCGGCGGCGGCGTCTCAGTGCATCGCTTCCAGGTGACCGGATTGCCGCCGTTTGCACCGGTCGCCGAGAGCGAAGCCAGGCAGACGCGGGACTTCGGGCCGCCGCCCGAAATCTTGTTCAAGCCGCTGCCGCCATACGAGGACCTGCCGCGCCCGCTGTCGCCATCCGGAGCCTCCGCCCTGATCGACGAGGGCAAGGAAAGCGTCATCGACACCGGCTCGCCAGTGCTGGATGGCGACGCCGAACCCGGCTTCGCCGTCATGCGAGGCCTGGCGCTGCACAAACTGCTGCAGATGCTGCCCGGCGTGGCGCAAAACGAACGCCAGGGCGCAGCCGAACGCTATCTCGCCCGCGCCGGCGCGCAATGGCCGGCCGGCGAGTGCGAAAAGGCGGTCGCCTCGGTGATGGCGATCCTTGCCGATCCGCGTTTCGCGCCGCTTTTCGGACCCTCTTCGCGCGCCGAAGTGGCGGTCATGGGCAGCCTCGACGTCAAGGGCACGAAACGCTCGATTTCCGGCAAGATCGACAGGTTGGCGGTGACGCCGGACCGCGTATCCATCATCGATTACAAGACCAATCGGCCGGCGCCCGCCTCGCTGGGCGAGGTTCCGCCCGCCTATCTGCTGCAGCTCGCGCTCTATCGCGCCTTGCTGCGGCCGCTCTATCCCGGCCGCGAAGTCACGGCGGCCTTGCTGTTCACGGAGGCGCCGCGGCTGATCGAACTACCGGCTCGGGCCATGGATGACGCTCTTGCCCGACTCACGCGAGCGTGACACAAGAACTGCTTGAAGAAGGGCGCGGCAACCACCACATTTGGTGCGACGAAAAATTTCGAAAGGATTTCCGCATGGCTACCGTCAAGGTCGACAAGAACAATTTCCAGACCGCTGTGCTCGACGCCAAGGAGCCGGTCGTGGTGGATTTCTGGGCGGAATGGTGCGGTCCCTGCAAGATGATCGCGCCGGCGCTGGAAGACATCGCCAATGAGCTCGGCAGCAAGGTGAAGATCGCCAAGCTCAACATCGACGAGAATCCCGAACTGGCAGCGGAATTCGGCGTGCGCTCGATCCCGACGCTGATGATCTTCAAGGGCGGCGAAAGAGCCGATGTGAAGGTTGGCGCCGCGCCCAAGACCGCGCTGTCGCACTGGATCAACGGTAATCTCGCCTGATCAATCCGAAATTCCTGACATCAAGCCCGGCCGATCGCGCCGGGCTTTTTGTTGGCGTCATTGGTCGCCCGCTCTGGCCCTGACGTCCGGGGCCTCCATGTCTTCTGCTGGAAGCAGATGCAGGGAGAGGAAAAATGACCGGATCCGCCAAGGCCACCGTCTTCATCGACAATGAGCGCGTCATCGTCACGGAATACCGCTTTCAGCCGGGCGACAACACCGGCTGGCACCGCCATGGCCACGACTATGTTGTCGTGCCGCTGATGGACGGCAAGGTAAAGCTTCTGACCAAGGACGGCGAATCCTTCGCCGAAATGAAGAAAGGCGCGCCCTATTTCCGCAGGGAAGGCGTCGAGCACGACGTCATCAGCGCCAATGACGGCGAATATGCCTTCATTGAGATCGAGCTGAAATAGCGGCGTTCGCCTCGAATACCGCAGCGGAAATCGGTATATATGTCTTCCAACAACGGAGTTTGAGATGGCCGAACCTCAGCTCTCGGTCCGTAGCGCAAAAGCACGCGACCTGGCTCATAGACTTGCTCGTCGCGAAAATCGCTCGATAGCAGATGTCGTCGAGCGAGCGCTTGAATCGTACGAGATCCGTGAGGCGGGACGCGAGCCCGCCACCACCTTCTACGCCCGCCTCACGGCCAGTTGTGGCGTCGATATCGATCTGAAGGAAATCATCCGCGACGGCCGCCTGGTTCATGCTGGACCCGAGCTTTGATTTCGTCGACACCGATGTGATTTCAGAAACACTCAAGAAGGCACCGGACGAAGCCGTTCTCGCCTGGCTTGTCCGCAACGATGCTGAATTGGCCCACGGTGACGATTGCTGAAGTCGCTTTCGGCATTCACAAAATCCGACCTGATGAGCGTGCGGATCGCCTGGAGCAGGGGCTTTCTCAATGGCGCCGTCGCTTCGCCGACCGGATTTCTGGGCTGACGAAAGAGGCTGCGCTGGTTTACGGGGAGATCATGGGAACCGCCAGCCGCCTGGGCCGTGGAATGTCGGCTCCCGATGGCATGATCGCCGCGATCGTGCGTGTAAATGGTGGTCGGCTGGCGATGCGCAACCTCAACGACTTTGCCACCGCCAACCTCGACCTGATCTCACCGTGGGATTTCTAGCGTTGGAACGGATCACGCGAAGCGTCTTTGGTATGTTGTGCCATGACGTTTTCCCAAGCTGAGATCGTTTTCCGGGGGCGGGTAGGATAGATTTCCGATTATCGCCATGTCACGTCGGCGGCGTGCCGTTCTCCGCCAACACCGCTCCAGCCAGATAGAGCGAACCGCCGATCAGGATGCGCGGCGGCGGGCCGTCCCAGGTGTCCCGCAGCAACATCAGCGCGCTGGCGACGGAACTCACCGGCTCGGCCGTCAGCCCGGCCTCGGTGGCACGGGCCGCCAGTTCGTCGTTCGGCACGCTGGCGTCGCTCAGGCTCACCGGCACCGTATAGACGTGCCGGGCGAGGCCATTGAAGGCGCGGAAATAGCCGCTCTGGTCCTTGGTGTTGATCATGCCGGAGATGAGAAAAAGCGGCCTGGGGTTCTTCTCTTCCTGCTCGGCCAGCGCCTCGGCGACGACCACGCCGGCGCCCGGATTGTGGCCGCCGTCGAGCCAGATGTCGGCGCCATTGGGCGCCAGTTCCGTCAGCCTGCCTTGCGACAGCTTCTGCATCCGCCCCGGCCAGGCGACAGTGGTCATCGCCTTCTCGGCGGCACGGTGGCTGATCTCGAAGCCGGCTGCCTTGACGGCGGCGATCGCGGCGGCCGCGTTGGCGAACTGGTGGCGCCCGGGCAGCCGCGGCGGCGACAGATCCATCAAGCCATCATCGTCCTGATAGACCATGCGGCCGTTCTCCTCGAAGGCGAGGAAATCCTGTCCATAGACCAGGGTCGGGCAGCCGAGCCGCTCGGCGGTTTCGATCAGCACCTGCTGCGCCGCCTCGGTTTCCTGCGCGCCGATGACCACCGGGCAACCGCGCTTGATGATGCCGGCCTTCTCGGCGGCGATCAGTTCGACGCGGTCGCCGAGATAGGCTTCGTGGTCCATCGACACCGGCATGATCACCGAGACAGCCGGTCTGGCGATGACATTGGTGGCGTCGAAGCGGCCGCCGAGGCCGACCTCGACGATGGCGGCATCGGCCGGATGCTCCGAAAACAGGATGAAGGTGACGGCGGTGAGGATCTCGAAAACGGTGATCTTCTCGCCGCCATTGGCCTTGGCGACGCGGGCGATGGCCTCTGCGAAGATATCGTCCTCGACCAGCCTGCCGCCGCCATCGGCCGCCAGCCGGTAGCGCTCGTGCCAGCTGACCAGATGCGGCGAGGTGTGCACGTGCACGAGCCGGCCGGACGCTTCCAGAAGCGCCCGCGAGAAGGCGGCGCAAGAGCCCTTGCCGTTGGTGCCGGCGATATGGATCACCGGCGGCAGCAAGTCCTGAGGATTGCCCAGCCGCTCCAGCAGCCGTGAAATGCGGTCGAGCGAAAGATCGAAGCCTTTCGGGTGAAGCGCCATCAGCGCTTCGATTTCACGGTCGGCGGCAAGCGTGGTCATGTAAGAGTCCTAAGCGCGCGATGGATCGCGCGCAATCGCGGTTCGCGGCAAAGAGTGTCGCGTCAGGCCTGCGGCCGTGCTTCCGTCGCGACCACCGCCGGCGGCAGGATTTCCGGCTCTAGGGGCTTGTGCTCTTCCGGCATCTTGAGCAGCATCTTCAAGAGCCGCGCGATGGTCCGGCGCATCTCCAGTCGCGACACCACCATGTCGACCATGCCGTGCTCCATCAGATATTCGGAGCGCTGGAAGCCGTCCGGCAGTTTTTCCCGGATGGTCTGCTCGATGACACGCGGTCCGGCGAAGCCGATCAGTGCGCCGGGCTCGGCTATATGCACGTCGCCCAGCATGGCGTAGGAGGCAGTGACGCCGCCGGTCGTCGGATTGGTCAGCACGACGATGTAGGGAAGGCCGGCTTCCTTCAGCCGGTCGACGCCGACCGTGGTGCGCGGCAATTGCATCAGCGACAGGATGCCTTCCTGCATGCGCGCGCCGCCGGAAGCGGCAAACAGGATCAGCGGCCGCTTGCGCTGCACGGCCACCTCGAAGGCATGAACGATGGCGTCGCCCGCGGCCATGCCGAGCGAACCGCCCATGAAGGCAAAATCCTGCACCGTCACCACCACCGGCAGGCCTTCTACGGTGCCCAGCGCGTTGACGATGGCATCTTCCAGGCCGGTCTTGGCCTTGGCGTCCTTCAACCGGTCGGTGTAGCGCTTCTCGTCGCGGAACTTCAGCGGGTCCAGCATGACCTTGGGATTTTCGAGCTGTTCGTATTTGCCGTCGTCGAGGAAGTATTTCAGCCGCTCCTTGGCCGAGATCTTCATGTGATGGCCCGAAGACGGGATGACGAACTGGTTGGATTCCAGATCCTTGTGGAACACCATCTCCCCGGTCTCGGGATCCTTGATCCACAGGTTCTCGGGCATGTCGGTGCGCCGGCCGAGCATCGAATTGATCTTCGGGCGAACGTAGTTGGTGATCCAGTTCATCGCTTCGGCTCCTGTCCTGACGAAGAGTTAGAGCAATTCCAGGAAAAGTGTGAACCGGTTTTCCGACCGGAATTGCGATAAAGCAAAAAGATAGAGCGGTTCGGCGTTTCCGTGAAACGGCAAACCGATCCAGCGCATGCCGCCCGGGATGGCGACGTGCACAAGACCTGAGGTAGGAAAACTATTCGGCGGCAGCAAGGCGGGCCGACCGCACGCCCTGCGCGAGGCCGCTGACCAGCGTGGCGACGGCCTCGGCCGGGTCGGCGGTCTTTTCGCCCTTCGGCCCCAGCACATTCGCGACCGCATTGACGATCGCGGTGCCGACGACGACGCCGTCGGCATTGGCGCCGATGACGCGCGCCTGTTCGGCGGTCTTGACGCCGAAGCCGACGCAGACCGGCAGATCGGTATGGCCCTTGATGCGCTTGACCGCCGCAGCCACCTTGCCGGTGTCGGCCAGCGCGGAACCGGTGATGCCGGTCATCGACACGTAATAGACGAAGCCGGACGTGTTCTGCAGCACCTTGGGTAGGCGCTTGTCGTCGGTGGTCGGCGTCGCCAGCCGGATGAAGTTGATGCCGGCTTTCAGCGCCGGGATGCACAGCTCCTCGTCCATCTCAGGCGGCAGGTCGACGACGATCAGCCCGTCGATGCCGCTGGCCAATGCGTCCTTGAGAAAGCGATCGACGCCGTAGATGTAGATCGGGTTGTAGTAGCCCATCAGAACGATCGGCGTCTCATTGTCGCCGGTGCGGAAGTCAGCCGCCATCTTGAGCGTCTTAACCAGCGTCTGGCCACCTCTAAGCGCCCGCAAGCCCGCGGCCTGGATCGCCGGGCCATCGGCCATCGGATCGGAGAACGGCATGCCGAGTTCGATGATGTCCGCGCCGGCCGTTGGCAGCGCCTTCATGATCGACAGCGAGGTCTGATAGTCCGGGTCGCCGCCCATGAAATAGGTGACGAGCGCCGGGCGGCCTTCGTTCTTGAGCTTTGCCATGCGGCGATCGATGCGGGTCACCATGATCAGATCTCCATGCCCAGCATCGAAGCCACCGTATGCACGTCCTTGTCGCCGCGGCCGGACAGGTTGACGATGACGATCTGGTCCTTGTCCATGGCGGGCACGATCTTCACCGCATGTGCGATGGCGTGCGCCGATTCGAGCGCCGGGATGATGCCTTCGACGCGTGTGGTCAGCTTGAAGGCCTCCAGCGCCTCGTCGTCGAGGATCGGCACATATTCGACGCGGCCAGAGTCGCGCAGCCAGGAATGCTCCGGGCCGACGCCGGGGTAATCGAGGCCGGCCGAGATCGAATGGCCGTCCATGATCTGGCCGTCGGCATTTTGCAGGAGATAGGTGCGGTTGCCATGCAGCACGCCCGGCGCGCCGGCGTTCATCGAGGCGCAGTGCTCGATGCCGTCGAGGCCACGCCCGCCAGCCTCGATGCCGATGATGCGGACATCCTTGTCGTCGAGGAACGGATGGAACAGGCCGATGGCGTTGGAGCCGCCGCCGACGGCGGCAATAATGGTGTCGGGCAGCCGGCCCTCCTGCTCGAGGATCTGCGCGCGCGCCTCCGAACCGATCACCGACTGGAAGTCGCGCACCAGCTCCGGATAGGGGTGCGGGCCGGCGGCGGTGCCGATCAGGTAATAAGTGTCCTCGACATTGGTCACCCAGTCGCGCAGCGCCTCGTTCATGGCGTCCTTCAGCGTGCCGTGGCCAGCGGTCACCGGCCGCACTTCGGCGCCGAGCAGTTTCATGCGGAAGACATTGGGGCTTTGGCGGGCAACGTCCGTGGCACCCATGTAGACGACGCAGGGAAAGCCGAAACGGGCCGCGACGGTGGCCGACGCCACGCCGTGCTGGCCGGCCCCGGTCTCGGCGATGATGCGCGTCTTGCCCATGCGCTTGGCCAGCAGGATCTGGCCGAGGCAATTGTTGATCTTGTGCGAACCGGTATGGTTCAGGTCCTCGCGCTTGAAATAAACCTTTGCGCCGCCCCCGATGCCCTTCGCCAAGGAAACCTCACGAAGATGCCTGGTCAGTCCTTCGGCGAAATAAAGCTTCGACGGCCGCCCCGCATAATGGGTCGAAAGATCGGTGAGCTCGGCCCTGAAATCCGGATCGTTCTTGACCTCGTTCCAGTGCCGTTCGAGGTCGAGGATCAGCGGCATCAGCGTTTCGGCCACGAAACGACCGCCGAAAATGCCAAACATGCCCTGTTCGTCGGGTCCGGTGCGGAAGGAATTGGGTGTCGCCGGCTTGTTCATCGCCGATCTCCTGGCATCTCGATTTTCTTGAGCATGTCCTGTCGAAAACCGGTTTCCACTTTTCCGGGACATGCTCGGGTTTGAGGCGGTCAGGCGGCGCGGTCGTCTCGCACTGCCTTGACGGCCCGGAAAAACTGCTCGATCAGCGCCGGATCCTTGACGCCCGGCGCGCTTTCCACGCCGGAGGAAATATCAATTCCGGGCGGGCTGGCAAGCCGAAGGGCATCGCCGATATTGGCGGCGTTGAGCCCACCGGAAAGCATGTAATCGAGCCCGGCGTCAAGGCCGGTCAGGATGCGCCAGTCGAACGCAACGCCATTGCCGCCCGGCAACTCGGAGCCCTTCGGCGGCTTGGCGTCGAACAGGACCCGGTCCGCGACCCCGACGAACGGTTTGATGCGCTCGAGATCGGCGGCTTCGCTGAGCGGCAGCGCCTTCATGACCGGCAGGTCATAGCGGGCTTTCAGTTCGGCCACCCGTTCGGGCGTTTCCGAGCCGTGCAGCTGCAGCATGTCCGGGCGCATGTTGTCGATGATGTCGTCCAGGAAGGTGTCGTTGGCGTCGACGGTAACGGCAACCGCCAAAGCCTTGCCGCGCGCCGCTTCGCGCAACCGCCCGGCTGCAGCCGGTTCGATGTAACGCGGGCTCTTGGCAAAGAAAATGAAGCCGACATGGCTGGCGCCGCCGGCCAGCGCCGCGGCCATTGCCTGGTCGGTCTTCAAGCCGCAGATTTTGACGTCGAGTGCCATGGCGCGGGAATTGACATGAAATCGAGGCAGAGTCGAGAAAAAGCATGTTGTTTGCCGGCAGGGCCAAAGGCGCTACCTATCATGGGAAAGCATGCAAGGCGGGAGAACATCATGACTGACAGAACCGTTGCCGAACTCAGGCAGAAGATCGCGCAAGCGCGCGAGGTGATCGCGCATTTGATGGACAAGGCCGCCTTCAACGGCGCCGAGGCGCATCGGGCGCTCGATTATTTCGACACCGACGCCTTCGATCGGAATTTTTTACCGTGGCCGCATCATAGCGAAGAGGGGCTGCGGCCTGAAGAGCTGAACGCCGCGAATGACGATTGAGTTCGTGCGGCCAGTAAGAACGTAAACGCTGGCGCGACAGGAGGTGTGAAGGATCACCACGCAACAGCTATCCTCAGGCACCGTGCGACGCTTCGCGATTGCGCTACTCGAAAACGATCGCCTGCAGGGCGCCGCCATTGCGCTTCAGCCAGTCCTTGCAGCGGTCGGTGTCGGGACAGAGCTTTTCGCACAATTTCCAGAATTTCGGGCCGTGGTTCATCTCTTTCAGATGCGCTACTTCATGCGCGACGAGGTAGTTGATGACGGGTGGCGGCGCCATCATGATGCGCCAGGAAAAGGACAAATTGCCTTCGGAAGTGCACGAGCCCCAGCGGCTGGACGTGTCCTTGTAGCGGATCGCCTTGGCGCGCTTGCCAAGCGCCTCGGTGTGCCTGGCCACCAGCTTCTCGATCTCCTTCTTGGCCTCGCGCTTCAAAAAATCGGCGATGCGGCGCGGCAGGTGGATGCGCTCGCCATGCACGATCAGCAGCGGGCCGCGTTCGTCGCGCGACACGGTGACGGTGCCGCGCCTTGACGGCTCATGCACGATGCGGTGCGGCACGCCGCGTATGGGGATCTTGATGCCGGGCCGTACCTGCGGCCGCGTTGGCACCTTGGCCAGCCGCTGCTCCAGCCAGTCCTGATGACGATCGAGGAACCGCTCCACCTCGCCGCGGCGCAGGCCCGGCGGCACGGTGATACGCAGGCCCTGGCCGCCGGAATCGATGCGCAGCGTCAGACGCCGCGCCCTGGCGCTCTCGACGATCTTGAGCGGCAGCGTGCGGCCGGCAACGCAGTATTCTCGCTCCACGACAGGCGTGGGCTTGGGCTTCGTCAGATTGCGGAAGAATCCGAGGGTCATGGCCGGACGATACGCGATTCGAGAAAAACGAATAGAACAAAAAAGAAACGGCGCCGCTCGCGCGACGCCGTTTTTTCACGATCGGGCCTGTCGCTCGGCCTCAGTCGTCAAGCAGGTTCGAGCCTTTGCCACGCTTGGTGGGGGTCGTGCCTGTGCTCGGGTCGCTCTTTGCCGGAGCGGTCGACTTGTTGCGGTTCGCCATGAAGCGATCGAACTCGTCCTGGTCCTTGGCGCGACGCAATTCGCGGGCGTAGTCGTCGAACTCGGTCAACATGTCGTCGAGCTTGCGGCGTTCCTCGGCCAGGCGTTCAAGCTCCTTTTCGCGCCAGTCGTCAAACGCGACGTTGCCGGTCCGGGCGGAGCCGTGGCCCCAGCGCGCGGCTTTGTCGGAACCGCGGCGGCAGCCGGCGAAGATGCCGTCGGTCGCGCGGTTGACATCACGCTTGAAGCCCTCGAGCCGGTCGCCCCAGATGATGTAGGCGAGCATGGCGAAGCCGAGCGGCCAGAACACCATGAAGCCGATCACCATCAACGCGATGGTTGCCGGCGTCCAGGCCGGGCGGATCAATGCAGATGTGTTCATTTTCTCCCATTCCTTCGGTTGGAGACAGCCAGGACCGGCTGCGTGGAATCGAAATGGGAAGGCAAAAACGGCGATTCAAGACAATGTCGGCTAAAACCGGACAAGCTGCTGAAATGATTATCGCTTTTTGAGCATATCGAGGAAAAGCACGACCAGCCCGGCAATCAGTCCCCAGAATGCGGCGCCGACGCCGAACAAGGTCAGCCCGGAGGCGGTGACGACAAAAGTGACGGTGGCGGCCATGCGCTCGCTTTCGTCCTTGAGCGCGATCGCCAGCGCGTTGGCCAGCGAGGCCATCAGCGCAAGACCCGCAACCAGCACGATGAGGCTCTGCGGCAGGACGGCGAAGATCGCCACCAGGGAGGCGCCGAAAATCGCGAAGATCAGATAGGCAAGGGCATAGAACGGCCCTGTCTTCCAGCGCTCCGTTGGGTCTGGATGAACGTCGGGCCCGGTGCAGATAGCCGCCGAAATTGCCGCCAGATTGGTGGTCGAGCCGCCGAACGGCGCCGAAAGCAGCGAAAACAGGCCGGTGATGCCGATCAGCGGACCGGGTTCCGGATGGTAGCCGGCGGCACGTAGCACGGCGAGGCCCGACAGGTTCTGCGAAGCCATGGTGACCAGGTAGAGCGGTACTGCCAGGCCGATTATCGCCTTGGCGGTGAACACAGGCGCAATCACAGTGAGCGTCGATAGTTCAGGAGTGGGCAAACCGCCGACGCGGCCGGTGAGAAACGCGGCGAGACCGCCGCCGACCAGCACTGCCAGCACCGACAGCGCCGGATTGAACAGGCGGATGACGAAGAAGGCGGCGATCAACGGCAGGATCAGCCAGGGATCGGCGGAAACAGTTTTGACCGCATTGAGCGCGAAGGTGACGACAATGCCGGCCAGCATTCCTGAAGCGACCGAGGGCGGTATCCCCGAGATCAGTTTCGTCAGCGGCCGGAACAGCCCGGTGGCGACCAAAAGAATGCCGGTAACGATGAAGGCGGCGACGGCCTCGCCGATCGAAAAACCACTCGACGCCGCCATCAGCGCCAGGCCCGGCGTCGACCAGGCGGTGATGACTGGCATTTTCGTTCGCCAGGACAGCCACAGGCTTTCGACCGCCATGGCCAGGCAGATCGTGGTCACCCAACTCGCGGTCTGAATTTGCGTGGCCTCGACCGCGTGGGCGGCGGCAATGACGATGGCCAGCGTGCCGCCGAAGCCGACGATGGCCGCGACGAAGGCTGAGATCGGGATGGAAAGGCGCATCGTCACTTGCCCCGCGCAGCCATGTCGCCGACCGCCCGCACCAGCATGTCGAGATCCTGCGGCCGCGACAGCCGGTGGTCGCCGTCCGGGATCAGCGACAGCGTGACATCGTCGGCCGGCAGCAGGCTGACCAGCTTCAGCGCATGGCTCGACGGCACGTCCCGATCGGCTAGGCCCTGCAAGACGTGTACGGGGCAGTGCGTGTCGAGCGGGCCTGTCATGACCAGGTTGTCGCGCCCATCCTCGATCAGCGCGCGCGTGTAGATGTAGGGCTCGGTGGAATAGTCCGACGGCTCCTCGAAGAAGCCTTTTTTGGCAAGGTCGCGCTTCTGCGCTTTGGTCAGCACCGGTTCGACCAGTTCTGCGGTAAAATCCGGCGCCGGTGCTAGAAGCACCAGACCGACGACGCTTGCGTCGCCTGCCTTGCGCAATTCCTGCACCATGCGCAGGGCGATCCAGGCGCCCATCGACGAGCCGACCAGGATCTGGCTGCCGCTGGTGAAATGCCGGAACACGGCCAGGCTTTGCGAAAGCCATTTCGAGATCGTGCCGTCGGCAAAGGCGCCGCCGGATTCGCCGTGTCCGGAATAGTCATGACGCAGGAAGGCGCGGCCGTCTTTTGCCGCCCAGTCCGAAAGCGTTTCAGCCTTCGTGCCCAGCATGTCCGACTTGTAGCCGCCGAGCCAGACGACGCCAGGCGTCGCGCCCGCAATATGGCGCACCGCGATGCTCGATCCGTCGACATCCAGAAAGACAGGGGCAGTCATGGCTTTTTCCTCGCGCCGTCTTCGGCGCAGGGTCTTGTGACACAGCCAGTGGCGTGGCGAAAAGTGCTCGCCATCTTTCTTTGTTTGGTGCAGGCAGCGATCAGGTGATTTTCTGTCAATGCTGTGCTATTGACTCCGCCCGCGCGCTCCCCACATTGGCGCGTCCACATATCAAGACCTGCAAATCCAGAACGAAACGGCCAAGGAGACCACGACCATTCGCAGACCTTTCAAAGCAGCGGCGCCGACCAAGGATGGGCCGCGCTCCAATCGTGACATCCGGGTTCCCCGGGTCCAGCTTATCGACGCCGAAGGCCAGAACCGTGGCGATGTTTCCATCAACGACGCATTGCTGCTCGCCGAAGAGGCAGGGCTCGATCTCGTCGAGATATCGCCCAACGCGCAGCCGCCCGTCGTAAAAATCCTCGATCTCGGCAAGTTGAAATACGCCAACCAGAAGAAGGCGGCCGAGGCGCGCAAGAACCAGAAGGTCATCGAGATCAAGGAGATCAAGATGCGCCCGAACATCGACAGCCACGACTACGAGACCAAGATGAAGGCGGTGCGCCGCTTCTTCGAGGAAGGCGACAAGGTCAAGCTGACATTGCGCTTCCGTGGCCGCGAGATGGCGCATATGGAGCTCGGCATGCAGCTTCTGAACAAGGTGCGTGAGGAAGTGGCTACCATCGCCAAGGTCGAGGCGGAGCCGAAGCTGGAAGGCCGCCAGATGATGATGGTGCTGGCGCCGCGCTAGATCACGATAAGGTTAGCGCGACCGACGCGCTCCAATTCCGCCTGAATTGTGCTACAGGGCGTCCCGGCGATCGGCGGGACGCCCATTTCTCGGCCATAGCTGCGGTCGCCGGCTAAGCTCTCGACGATCGGATTCCTCCCTTGGACAAAAAACTCAAATACGGGCTGGGTAGCTACCAGCGCACGCGCAGGCTGGTGCTTGCCGTGCTTGTGGTGGTGCTGTTCGCAGCCCTGCTGTTCGGGCAATCGAGCTTTCCGCCTGATACGGCGATGCATGAAACGATCGAGATGTTCGGCGTGCTGCTGATTTTCCTAGGTATCTGCGGTCGCCTTTGGTCGACGCTCTACATAGGTGGGCGCAAATCTTCCGAAGTTGTGACGGGCGGGCCTTATTCGATCACCCGCAACCCGCTCTATGTGTTCTCGACTGTGGCCGCGGCCGGCGTCGGCGCGCAGATCGGCTCGTTCTCCGGCATCATTCTGTTCGCTGTCCTGTGTGCGGGCGCCTTCCATATCGTCATCCTGCGCGAGGAGAAATTCCTTAAGGAAACGCTCGGCGAGCCCTATCAGGCCTATCTGGCAAGAGTGCCGCGCTTCTTTCCGAAGCTTTCACTCTACCAGGAAGGCGACACCGGCAGCTTCAAGCCGCGCCTGCTGTTGACCACGCTTCTCGACGGCCTGGTGTTCCTCATCGCGCTGCCGGCCTTCGAACTGATCGACGGCGCCCAGCAGTCGGGTATGTTGCCGGTGTTGTTTACGCTCCCCTGATGAAGGACCGGGCGCCGCATCCGGGCGTTCGGGGAAACGCGCGGCGCGGTGGGTGTTGCACAGTCGCCTGCTTTGACGTATAGGACCGCCGTTCCAAGAAAACCGCCCGGCAGGGCATGCCGTGGCGGTTTCATTTGCTTTTCGGGCTTTGGTCGGCCCGAAGCGAACAAGAAGCGCGATGGTGCGCCACAATACGGAGTAGCAAAATGCCCAAGATGAAGACCAAATCGGCCGCCAAAAAGCGGTTCAAGATCACCGGTACGGGTAAAGTCCTGTCGGCTGCGGCCGGCAAGCGTCACGGCATGATCAAGCGTTCCAACAAGTTCATTCGAAATGCCCGCGGCACGATGGTTCTGGCTGAACCGGACGGCAAGAAGGTCATCAAGAATTTTCTGCCGAACGGCCTCTGAGCATTCGGCCGAACACGAATTTGTTTTACGCAATTCCGAACGGAAAGCCGCAAGGCACTTTTCCTGGAATTGCTTTTAAGGAGATCATGACATGGCACGCGTAAAAAGAGGCGTCACCTCGCACGCCAAGCACAAGAAGGTCCTGAAAGCCGCGAAAGGCTTCTACGGCCGCCGCAAGAACACCATCCGCATCGCCAAGCAGGCGGTGGAAAAGTCGCTGCAATACGCCTATCGCGACCGCAAGAACCGCAAGCGCTCGTTCCGCGCGCTGTGGATCCAGCGCATCAACGCCGCGACGCACGAGCACGGCCTGACCTATGGCCGTTTCATCGACGGCCTCAACAAGGCTGGCATCGAGATCGATCGCAAGATCCTGTCGGATATGGCCATCCACGAGCCGCAGGCTTTCGCCGCGCTCGTGGCCAAGGCCAAGGTTGCTCTTGAGTACCTCAAGAACACCACCCCGAATGCTTTTGAAAGCGCTGTCGCCTAAGACCAGCGCTTCCCAAACATTCGAAATTCTGATTTGGGGAACCCGCGCTGGCACGGCTGGCGCGGGTTTTTCTTATGCCTGATGTAACCAAATTGGTGACACGCCCGGTGATGGTGGGTTGCCCGATCGAGAGAGTTTCGCCGTGAACGCCACCGCTGGAAATCTTGAAAGCCTGGAAGCTTCGCTGCTCGCCGACATAGCGTCGGCTGCTGACGAGGCCGCGATAGAAGCCGTGCGCGTGGCAGCCCTTGGCAAGAAGGGGTCGATCTCGGAAATGCTGAAGACGCTCGGCTCGATGAGCGCTGAGGAGCGCCAGGTCAAAGGCCCCGCCATCAACGGCCTCAAGAACCGCGTCACCGATGCGCTCACCGCGCGCAAGGCGGAACTCAGGGATGTTGCCATCACTGCCCGCCTCGCCGCGGAGAAGGTCGACGTGACGCTGCCGGTGCGGCAGTCGCCGGCCGAGCGCGGCCGCATTCATCCGATCAGCCAGGTCATCGACGAGATCGCGGCGATCTTCGGCGATCTCGGCTTCGCCATCGCCGAAGGGCCCGACATCGAGACCGACTATTACAATTTCACCGCGCTGAATTTCCCGGAAGGCCATCCGGCGCGCGAGATGCATGACACCTTCTTCTTCCAGCCGGACGAGAAGGGCGAGCGCAAGCTTCTGCGCACCCACACCTCGCCGGTGCAGATCCGCACCATGGAGAAGCAGAAGCCGCCGATCCGCATCGTCATTCCGGGCAAGACCTACCGGCAGGATTCCGACGCCACCCACTCGCCGATGTTCCATCAGGTCGAAGGGCTGGTGATCGACAAATCGGCCAACGTCGCCAACATGAAGTGGGTGCTGGAAGAGTTCTGCAAGGCCTTCTTCGAGGTGCCGTCGGTCAAGATGCGCTTCCGGCCGTCCTTCTTCCCGTTCACCGAGCCAAGCCTCGAGGTCGATATCCAGTGCGACCGCTCGCGGCCAGGCGAGGTGCGCTTCGGCGAAGGCTCCGACTGGATGGAGATCCTTGGCTGCGGCATGGTGCACCCCAACGTTCTGCGCGCTGGCGGGCTCGATCCCGATGAATATCAGGGCTTTGCCTGGGGCATGGGCATCGACCGCATCGCCATGCTGAAATACGGCATGCCGGATCTGCGCGCCTTCTTCGATGCCGATGTGCGCTGGCTGTCGCATTACGGCTTCCGGCCGCTCGACATGCCGACTTTGTTCGGGGGCCTGAGCGCGTGACGGTCAAGACGATTCCTGCTGCGATACATTACGGAACAGCATCATGAAATTCACCCTCTCCTGGCTCAAGGACCATCTCGAGACCGACGCCTCGCTCGGCGAGATCGTCGAGCGGCTGACCTCGATCGGCCTCGAGGTCGAGCATGTCGACGACAAGGCGAGCCTGAAGCCCTTCGTCATCGCCAGGGTGCTGACGGCGGTGCAGCATCCCGACGCCGACCGGCTGCGGGTGCTGACCGTCGACACCGGCGACGGCAAGCCGCCCGTGCAGGTCGTCTGTGGCGCACCCAATGCGCGGGCGGGCATGATCGGCGCCTTCGCCGCGCCCGGCACTTATGTGCCCGGCATCGATGTGACGCTGACGGTTGGCAAGATCAGGGGCGTCGAAAGCCACGGCATGATGTGTTCCGAGCGCGAGCTGGAACTTTCCGACGAGCACAACGGCATCATCGACCTGCCCGAAGATGCGCCGGTCGGCACCAGCTTCGCCGCTTACGCGCATCTCGACGATCCGGTCATCGAGATCAATCTGACGCCAAACCGGCCTGATGCCACCAGCGTTTACGGCATCGCCCGGGATCTCGCGGCGAGCGGTCTCGGCCGCCTCGTCGGCGGCGCGATCATGCCGCATGTCGGCAATGGAATGTGCCCCGTCAAGGTGACGATCGAAGCGCCGGAACTCTGCCCCGGCTTCGCGCTCAATCTGGTCAGCGGCGTCAGGAACGGCCCGTCCCCGAAATGGCTCCAGCAGCGGCTGATCGCCATTGGGCTGAGGCCCATCAGCGCGCTGGTCGATATCACCAACTACGTCACCTTCGATCGTGGCAGGCCGCTGCATGTCTTCGATGCCGGCAAGGTCGCCGGCAATCTTGTCGTGCGTCGCGCCAGGGATGGCGAAAAGGTACTGGCGCTCGACGGCCGCGAATACACGTTGACGCCGGAGATGTGCGTCATCGCCGATGACAATGGCGTGGAATCGATCGCCGGCATCATGGGCGGCGAGCGTTCCGGCTGCGACGAGAACACGACCGACGTGCTGATCGAATCCGCACTCTGGGACCCGATCACCACGGCCCGCACCGGGCGCGCGCTCGGCATCATCACCGATGCCCGCTATCGTTTCGAGCGCGGGGTCGACCCCGAATTCATGGTGCCGGGCGTTGAGCTTGCGACCCGGCTGGTGCTTGATTTCTGCGGCGGCACGCCGACGGAAATCGAGGTGGCCGGCTATGCCGGCCATCAGCCCAAGATCGTCTCCTTCCCGCTGTCGGAAGTGAAGCGGCTGACCGGCATAGAAGTGCCGACGGCGGAAAGCCTCGATATTCTCACGCGCCTCGGCTTCAAGCCTGAGGGTTCGGGCGATGTCGTCGAAATCGCCGTGCCGTCCTGGCGTCCCGATGTCGACGGCAAGGCCGACCTGGTCGAGGAGGTGATGCGCATCCACGGCGTCGACAACATCGCTTCGCAGCCGCTCGGCGCGCATGACGCGGTCAACGGCAAGATCCTGACGACGCTGCAGATCCGCACCCGCGCGGCCAAGCGGGCGCTGGCCGTGCGCGGCATGATGGAGGCAGTCACCTGGTCGTTCATCCCCGCCAGGCACGCCGAACTATTCGGCGGCGGGCAGGCTTCGCTCAAGCTCGCCAACCCGATCGCCGCCGACATGTCCGACATGCGGCCCTCGCTGCTGCCCGGCCTGATCGCAGCCGCCCAGCGCAATGCCGACAAGGGCATTGGCGACGTGGCGTTGTTCGAGGTCTCCGGCACCTATGAGGGCGACGGCGCCGACCAGCAACGGCGCGTTGCCGCCGGCGTGCGGCGCGGCACCGCCAAGCTCGACGGTTCCGGCCGCAACTGGGCTGGCAATTCCGGTCCGGTCGGCGTGTTCGACGCCAAGGCTGATGCCATCGCCGCACTCGAAGCCTGCGGCGCGCCGGTCGAGCGGCTGCAGATCGAGGCCGGCGGCCCGTCCTGGTACCATCCTGGTCGTTCCGGAACGATCAAGCTCGGACCGAAGACGGTGCTCGGCACGTTCGGTGAATTTCATCCAAAAACGCTGGAAGGGCTCGACGTCTCCGGCCCGCTCTGCGGCTTCGAAGTGTATGTCGATGCCGTGCCCGAGCCCAAGGCAAAGCCGACGAAAACCAAGCCCAGGCTGGATCTCTCCGCCTTCCAGGCGGTGAAGCGCGACTTCGCCTTCGTCGTCGACAAGGCGGTCGAGGCCGGCACGCTGGTACGCGCGGCGCTCGCCGCGGACAAGAAGCTGGTCACCGGCGTCTCGGTCTTTGATGTTTTCGAAGGTGCGGCGCTCGGCGAGGGCAAGAAGTCCATCGCCATCGAAGTGTCGATCCAGCCGGTCGAGAAGACGCTGACCGACGAGGATTTCGAGGCGTTGGCCAGGCGCATCGTCGAGAATGTCGGCAAGCAGACTGGAGGCGTGCTCAGGGCATAGCCTCTTTCCGGGATTGCGGGAGCACGGCGAATCGCCCTCCAAAGAGCGATGGACCATTTGCACTATTCCGGGCTCCCGTTCGAAGCACAACGCGCTGCGTTTCTCGACATCCTGCTGTCGGATGCGCTCGTGCGCCAGGCGCTGGTATGTGCCCGCACGCTCGATCTTCCGGACTGGCTGGTGGTCTCCGGCGTGCTCTATAACTCGGTCTGGAACCATCTGACGGGGAAGCCGTCGGGTTATGGCATCAAGGATGTCGACCTGTTCTATTTCGACGATAGCGACCTGTCCTACGAGGCCGAGGACGCCGTCATCCGCCGGGCGGCGAAGCATTTCCAGGGGCTGCCCGTCGAGGTGCGCAACCAAGCGCGGGTGCATTTGTGGTACCCGCAGAAGTTCGGGCGGCCCTGTCCGCGCTACACGAGTTCGAGCGAGTCGGTCCGGTTTTTTGCGTCGAAGACACATGCGGTCGGGGTGCGATACGACGCGGATTGTCAACTGGAACTGCTGGCGCCGTTCGGTCTCGACGACGTCTTCTCATTCCGCGTCACGCCGAACCGGGCGATGGACAATCAGCGGACGCATGAGGCGAAGGGCCAGCGGGCGCGGGATTACTGGCCGGAGATTACGGTCGTGCCATGGTAGGAAATGTCCGGCAGGACAGAGGGGGGTGCCTCGCGCGGACATCCGTGATCTTCTGTATCGCGCATCGCCACCCCACCCCTGTCTTCGCTTCGCTGCGACAGCGAGCCGACCTCCGCACAGGGGGGAGGGTGAAAGCTCACCCATTCACCAGCGCCAGCAGCTCCTCTGTGTAGCGCTTGCCCATGACCTTATCAGGCGACAGTGCATCGCCGATGGTCTGTACCTCTGCGGCACTCAGCTCGATATCAGCCGCCGCCGTGTTCTGCTCGAGATGGCGGATCTTTCGGGCGCCCGGGATGGGGACGATGAAATCGTCCTGGTGCAGTACCCAGGCGAGCGCCAGCTGTGCCGAGGTCACTCCCTTTTCGGTCGCCAGTTTTTCCAGCGTGGCCACGACTTTGGCATTGGCTTCCATGGCGTCGGCCTGAAAGCGCGGCAAGGTGCGGCGCCAGTCGTCGTCATCAAGCGTTTCGGGCTTGGCGATCGTGCCGGTCAAGAGGCCACGGCCGAGCGGGCTATAGGGAACGAAACCGATGCCGAGTTCGCGGCAGACGGCGAACACCTCGTCTTCCGGGTCACGGCTCCACAGCGAATATTCGCTCTGGACGGCCGCGATCGGATGCACGGCATGCGCCCGGCGGATGGTGGCGGCACTCGCTTCCGAAAGGCCGAGCGCGCGCACCTTGCCCTCGCGCACCAGCTCGGCCATGGCGCCGACCGTGTCCTCGATCGGCACGTTCGGGTCGACGCGGTGCTGGTAATAGAGATCGATCACGTCGGTGCCCAGCCGCTTCAGTGACGCCTCTGCGACGGCCTTGACGTGTTTGGGGCGGCTGTCGACGCCCGCCATGCGATCGGTGCCGGTGCCTTCCTCCAGGATATTGAAGCCGAACTTGGTTGCGATCGTCACCTGATCGCGCACCGGCTTCAGCGCCTTGCCGAGCAGGATCTCGTTCTCGTAGGGCCCGTAGACCTCTGCCGTGTCGAAGAAATTGACGCCGATCTCGACGGCGCGGCGCAAGGTGGCGATCGCCTCGGCTTCCGGCTGGCCGCCATAGCCGAAGCTCATGCCCATGCAGCCGAGGCCGATCGGGAAAACTTCGAGTTCAGTACCGAGTTTGCGGGTTTTCATCACGCGTCTCCTTGTTGCGATGCCCAGGAAATAGCGCCTTGCCTTATGTTCGATAATCGGCTCATCTGTGCACGGGGCGTTCTCGAAAATAGATCAATGAACCGGGCACATCTTTCACAGCTTGCGGTGCTGGCAACTGTTGCCCAATGCGGCAGCTTTCGCGGCGCGGCCAGGGAACTGGCGATCGCCCCGTCGGCGGTCAGCCATGCCGTGTCCAGCCTTGAGGCGCGGCTTGGCGTGCGGCTGTTGGCACGCAGCACCCGCAGCGTTGCCCCGACCGAAGAGGGCGCGCGGTTGCTGGAACGATTGCGGCCGGCGCTGTCGGAGATCGACCTGGCACTGGAGGCGGCGGTCGAGGCGCGCGACCGGCCGGCCGGCAATCTGCGGCTGAGCGTGCCGCGCACGGCAGCCCATCTGGTGCTGAACCCGCGGCTCGGCGCCTTTGCCGCGGCTTATCCCGATATCGTGCTGGAGATCGTTATCGAGGACCGCTTCACGGACGTGGTGGAAGGCGGTTTCGATGCAGGCGTGCGGCTTGGCGAAAGCCTGCAACGCGACATGATCGCGGTGCGCATCGGGCCCGATATACGCGGCGCCGTGGTGGGCGCGCCCTCCTATTTCGACACCATGCCCAGGCCTCGCCATCCGCGTGACCTGTCCGATCATCGCTGCATCCGCTTCCGCTTCTCCAGCGGCATTCTCTACCGCTGGGAATTCGCCAAGGATGGCGAGGAGATCGAGATTGCCGCGCAAGGACCATTGATTCTCGACGAAGACCATCTGATCGCTCAGGCGGCGGTCGACGGGGCCGGGCTTGCCTTCGTCTTCGAGGATTATGTCCGCGAGCCGCTCCGCGATGGCCGGCTGGTTCGCGTGCTGGAGGATTGGTGTCCGTCCTTCGAGGGTTTCTTCGTCTACTATCCGAGTCGCCGCCAGATGCGGCCTGCGCTCAGGGCCTTCATCGATTTCTTCAGGGTGAGCGGATAGGCTGCCCTCTCCCTTGTGGGAGGGTGGAAGAAAGCCGACGCGACATTCGTTCGCCTTCCATGCGAGCTTCGATCATAAATACCCCGACCCGCTACGGTTGGGCGGCAATCCTGCTTCATTGGCTGATCGGCCTTGCCTTCATCGGCCAGTTCGCGCTCGGTTTCGCGATGGTCCGCATCAGCAGCCAGCGCACGGCTTTCGAGCTCATCCAGCTGCACAAATCGCTGGGCTTCCTGCTGCTCGGCCTGATCATCCTGCGCATCGCCTGGCGGCTCGGCAATGCCGCGCCGGCCTTGCCATCCTCGGTCGGATCCCTGGAGCGCCTGGCGGCGCCGCTCGCTCACCTGGCGCTCTATGCCTTCCAGATCGCTTTGCCTCTGTCCGGCTGGGCGCTGGTTTCGGTCTCGACGCTGGAAATTCCAAGCATGCCGTTCAACCTGTTCGTGATGCCCAACCTGCCGCTCGCGGAATCCGATGCCGCCGAGAGTTTTTGGGCGGCAGCGCACTGGTACCTTGCCTATGCCGGCGCAGCACTTGTGGCGCTGCATGTCACGGCGGCACTGCGCCATCATTTCCGACTGAGGGACAATGTGCTTACACGCATCGTCACGCCTTCCTCAGGCGGGGAATAGAACGGGGTTCGGCCTCGTTTGTAAGCGAGGACGCGAAGAGCGTTGCCTCCGAAGAAGGAAATAATCTCATGTATGCGCGACTCCTCGGATCGGCGGCCCTTGCCGCTTGCCTTGCCGTGCCTGTCTGGGCAGCAGTTGTCCTCGATGATGCCGCCGGCAGTTACACGATCAGCCAGGCTGACTCCTCGATCCGCTTCACCATCGGCAAGGCCGGCGGCGGCGGTTTCGATGGTGCGTTTGCTCACTTCAAGGGCACGATCCGCATCGACAATGACGACGTCAGCCGCTCGAAGGTCAACCTTACCATTTTTCCCGAAAGCGTCGGCACCGGCCAGGGCCGCATCGACGCTTTCCTGCGTTCAGACGCCGTGTTCGATGCGGCCAACAGCCCCGAAATCCAGTTCCGCTCGACCAGCGTGACCCGCACCGGCGATACGACGGCGCTTGTCACCGGCCGGCTGACGGCGCGCGGCAAGACGTTTGCGGAAAAGTTCACCGCCGAGCTCGATGGCCTGAAGTCCGGCACGATCGGGTTCCACGTCACCGGCAAGGTGCTGCGGTCGCGCTACGGAATGGATGTCGGCACGCCGATCTATTCCAACGTCGTCGGTTTCGACATGAGGCTGACGGGGAAGAGGGGTTGAGCCATCGCTCCCCGCTCGTGGGGCGAGGAACTTGGCCCCCGCATTGGCTTTTGCCCCGATTTCAGGCAAACCTCCTCGCCTGTAATCGAGAGGAGAAGCCTGATGTTCCGATGGGGTGTGTTATCGACGGCCAAGATCGGTCGCGAGCAGCTTTTGCCTGCGATCGTGGAGGCGGAAAATGGCGTGCTGTCGGCAATCGCCAGCCGCGATCAGTCGAAGGCCCGTGCGCTGGCCGATCGCTTCGGCGCGCCGCATGCTTTCGGTTCCTATGAGGAGTTGCTCGCCTCGAACGAGGTCGACGGCGTCTATATCCCGCTGCCGACATCGCAGCATGTCGAATGGACGGCCAAGGCCATTCAGGCGGGAAAACATGTGCTGGTCGAAAAGCCGTTGGCGCTCGACGCCAAGGACATTCCGCCGCTGATCAAGCTGCGCGATGCCAGCAAGGTGTTGGTCTGCGAAGCCTTCATGGTCGTCTACCATCCGCAATGGATCAAGGTGCGCGACCTCATCGCCAGCGGCGTCATCGGCCGGCTGCGCCATGTGCAGGGCGCGTTCTCCTATTACAATGTCGATCCCAACAACATGCGCAACCAGCTCGACCTTGGCGGCGGCGCGCTGCCCGACATCGGCGTCTACCCGACCGTGTCGACGCGCTTTTCCACCGGCAAGGAGCCGCTGCGCGTGCAGGCGACGATCGAGCGCGACAAAAAATTCGGCACCGACATCTATTCCTCGATCCGCGCCGATTTCGGCGACTTCGAACTGTCCTTCTATCTCTCGACCCAGATGGCCGCGCGCCAGGTGATGGTGTTCCATGGCGAGAACGGGTTCATCGAGGTGTTTTCGCCGTTCAATGCCGGGCTCTACGATCACCACCGCGTCGAGTTGCACAACCAGAACCACACGGAGGCGCAGGTGTTCCGCTTTCCCGGTACGCAGCAGTACCGGCTCGAGGTCGAGACCTTCGCGCGGGCGGCCCAGGGCGGCAAGGAGCGCGTCTTCACGCTGGAGGAATCCGTGCTCAACCAGAAGGTCATCGACGCCATCTTCCGCGCCGGCGGCAAGGATGGCTGGGAGGCGGTCTGACCATCATTGATATATTCCGGTTCGAGATTCATACGGTAGCCAGCTAACGGGAGGGGAAATTGGCTGACGACGCGGATGTCATCATTGTCGGCGCCGGCCTTGCCGGGCTGGTCGCCGCCGCCGAACTGGCCGAGGCCGGCAAGAAGATCGTCATCGTCGACCAGGAACCGGAGCAGTCGCTGGGCGGCCAGGCCTTCTGGTCGTTCGGCGGTCTGTTCCTCGTCGATTCGCCCGAGCAGCGGCGCATGCGCATCCGCGATTCGCACGAGCTGGCGCTCGAGGACTGGCTGGGCACCGCCGCTTTCGACCGGCCGGAGGATCACTGGCCGCGCAAATGGGCCGAGGCCTATGTCGGCTTCGCCGCCGGCGAGAAGCGCTCCTGGCTGCTGGAGCGCGGGATGAAATTCTTTCCCGTGGTCGGATGGGCCGAGCGCGGCGGCGGCAATGCCATTGGCCATGGCAATTCCGTGCCCCGCTTTCACATCACCTGGGGCACCGGTCCCGGCGTGCTCGAGCCCTTCGTGCTGCGCGTCCGCGAAGCCGAGAAGAAGGGACTGATCCGCTTCAAGTTCCGCCACCGCGTCAACGAATTGATCCGCACCGGCACGAGGATCGACGGGGTGCGCGGCGACATCCTGCAACCAAGCACCGTCGAGCGCGGCCACAAGAGTTCGCGTGAGATATCAGGTGATTTCGAGGTTCATGCGCAGGCCGTGATCGTCGCCTCCGGCGGCATCGGCGGCAACCACCAGCTGGTCCGGGAAAACTGGCCGAAGCGTCTGGGCGCGGCGCCGAAGTGCATGATCACCGGCGTGCCCGACCATGTCGACGGCCGCATGCTGGCGATCACGGAACAGGCCGGCGGCAGCGTCATCAATCGCGACCGCATGTGGCACTATGTCGAGGGCATCAGGAACTGGGCGCCGATCTGGACCGATCATGCCATCCGCATCCTGCCCGGTCCGTCGTCGCTGTGGCTCGACGCCAGGGGCAAGCGCCTGCCGGTGCCGCTTTACCCCGGTTTCGACACGCTCGGCACGCTCAGCCACATCACGAGCACCGGGTTCGATTATTCCTGGTTCATCCTGACCAAAAAAATCATCCAGAAGGAGTTCGCGCTCTCGGGCTCCGAGCAGAACCCGGACCTGACCGGCAAGAGCTGGCGCCAGGTGCTCGGCCGCGCCACGTCGGGCATTCCGGGCCCGGTCAAGGCGTTCATGGAGAAGGGCGAGGATTTCATCATCGAGGCCGAACTGCCCGATCTGGTGGCGCGCATGAACAAGCTGGCCGGCGGCGAACCGCTGCTCGACGTCGCCCATGTCGAGCGCGAGATCCGCGCCCGTGACCGGCAACTCGACAATCCCTTCTCCAAGGACATGCAGGTCACCGCGCTGCGCGGAGCGCGGGCCTATCTCGGCGACCGGCTGATCCGCACGGCCAGGCCGCACAAGATGCTCGATCCCGCGAACGGCCCGCTGATCGCGGTTCGCCTCAACATCCTGACCCGCAAGACGCTGGGTGGCCTGCAGACCGATCTCGAAAGCCGCGTGCTGGGGAGCGATGGCGAGCCGGTTCAGGGCCTCTATGCGGTCGGCGAAGCCGCCGGTTTCGGCGGCGGCGGCGTGCATGGCTATGCGGCGCTCGAAGGCACGTTCCTGGGCGGCTGTATCTTCTCCGGCCGCAGCGCCGGCCGGGCGGCGGCTCGTTCGGTAGGCTGAGCGCCGAACGGCTTGGCAGTCGCTGGGTTGATCATCGTCTGTCGATTGTCATGCGAGGAGGCCCTCACCAGATCCACTCGCTTTTGCCGAGCGCCGACACCGCCTCGACGATGCGGGTAAAGCTGGCGCGGGCGCGGCCGACCGTGTGCCTCGCCCTGAGATAGCCGTGCACAAGCCCTTTTTCCTCGAACCAAGTGGCTCGCCCGCCGCCCGCCACGATGCGGTCGCGATAGGCCTCGCCGTCCGACGACAGCGGATCGCACTCGGCGGTGATCAGCACGGTCGGCGGCAGGTTGGCGAAATCGGCGTCGGCCAGCGGCTGAAGCGTGATGTCGCCGGTCTGATCCACGCCGCCGGTACGGATGTGCTTGTAGAATTCGAGGTCGCGCGTGGTCAGCATAGGCGCTTCGGCATGCTTCAGATAGGAGCCACGCGAACGGTCGCCGCCGAGCCCGGGATAGATCAGCACCTGCCCGATCGGTTTCTTCGCATGGCCGCGCGTCGCATGGCTGACTGCGGCGCAGAGATTGCCACCGGCGCTGTCGCCGCAGAGCAGGATGGGATGATCGCGGGTGGCTGCCGCCCACTCGAAGGCGTTCATCGCATCGTCAAACGCAGCCGGATGCAGATGCTCCGGCGCCAGCCGGTAGTCGACCGAGACGACGTCATAGCCGGTGCGGCCGCAAAGCTCGGCGCAAACGTCGTCATGGCTGTCGAGCCCGCCAAGGATGAACCCGCCGCCGTGGTAATAGAGCACCGTTGCCACTGCCTGCGGGGCGCTGCGATAGATGCGGATCGGGATATTGCACGCCTGTGCGGCAATAGCGGTGGTTTCCGCTGTCACCCCCTCGGGATAGCCGGCAAAGAACTCCCGGCACATGCGGGCGTAGATCTCGCGCTGCTCGGCAATCGTGTAGTCGATCGTATCCGGCGGGTAATAGGAATTGGTCCGCTCGATGAAGGCCCGGGTCTCGGCATCAATGAGTTTGCTGTAGTCGGTCATGGCCGCGCCGACTGTGAACGGCGAGCCCAGGCACCCCCCTCTGTCCTGCCGGACATCTCCCCCGCAAGGGGGGAGATTGGCAGTTCAATCGACATCGCCCTTATTGCAGCGTTGACGATTGGCGAAAGCGGAAATGACATCCAATCTCCCCCCTTGCGGGGGAGATGGCCGGCAGGCCAGAGGGGGGTGCCTCGCGCCGTCATCTCTGGCATTGCTTTACTTCCCCTTCCACACCGGTTCCCGCTTCTCCGCAAAAGCCCGGAACCCTTCCATATTGTCCTCGGAACCGTACAGCGCATCGACCGTCGGCAACTGCCGGCGCGTCACCCTGTTCATCGCGTCCTGGAAAGTCAGCGCTTCGGCCACCCGCGCGGTTTCCTTGATCGCGGCGAAGACAAGCGGCGGGCCGCTGGCGAGCAGGCGGGCGATCTCCCAGACGCGGTCCTCCAGCTTCTCCTTCGGCAGCACCTCGTTGACCAGGCCCCAGCGATGCGCCTCGGCAACGTCCATCCAGCGGCCAGTGAGCAAAAGGTCCATGGCGACATGATAGGGAATGCGCTTCGGCAGCTTGATGGTCGCGGCGTCGGCAAGCGTGCCGGCGCGGATCTCGGGCAATGCGAAGGAGGAGTGATCGGAGGCGTAGATGAGATCGCAGGACAGCGCCAGCTCGAAGCCGCCCCCCACCGCCATGCCGTTTACGCACGCGATGACAGGCTTGTTCAAGTCGCGCAGTTCCTGCAGCCCGGCAAAGCCGCCGACGCCATAGTCGCCGTCGACGGCGTCGCCGCCGGCGGCGGCCTTCAGGTCCCAGCCGGCGCAGAAGAACTTGTCGCCGGCGGTCTTGACGATGGCGACGCGCAAGCCGGGGTCGTCGCGAAACGCCTTGAAGGTCTCGCCCATCAGCCGAGAGGTCTTCAGGTCGATGGCGTTGGCCTTGGGCCGATCGAGCGTGACCTCGAGGATCGAGCCTTCACGGCGGGTCGAAACGACGTCAGGCATTCTTGTTCTCTCCCAGCACCAAAAGCGCATCGGCGATCCAGGCGCCCTTGCCCTCGCTGCAGACGATCAGCGGATTGATGTCGAGTTCCTCGATCTCGCCGGCATTCGTCTGCACGAAGGCAGCAATGCCCGCGATGGCGTCGATGGCAGCTTGGACGTCGGCCTTCGGCCGACCGCGATAGCCTTCGAGCAGCGGGAACAGTTTGAGACCGCGAAGTGCTGCCTCGATGTCGTCGCGGGTCGCCGGCAGCATCAAGGTGACGCTGTCGCGCAGCAATTCGACCAGCACGCCGCCGGTGCCCAGCGTCATGACAGCGCCGAACATCGGATCGCGGGTGAAGCCGACGATCAGCTCGGCGACGCCGTCGCGCACCATGCGCTCGACATAAAGGCCGGTGCCGAGCGGCAAAAGGTCGTGCGCGGCGGTGCTGACGGATTCGGCGTCCCTGAGGTTGAGCCTGACAGCGCCGACCTCGGATTTGTGGGTGACACCCAGGGCCTTCAGCGCCACCGGGAAGCCGAGCGCCATGGACGAGATCACCGCCTCGACGGCACTGTCGGCGCGCTCGCCCTTGGGCACCGGCAGCCCGGCCTTGATCAGCCGCGCCTTGGCTTGCGCCTCGTCAGGCGTGACATGCTCGCCGCCGGCAGCGCCGGAAGCGGAGGTGTCGACCGGCTGCGCCTGCGGCTCGCGCCAGGCCCAGCCGATGAAGGCGGCCGCCTGGGCGGCATCCATCGCTTCGGAAATGCCGAACAGCGGCACCATGCCCCGCGCCATCAGCTCGGCGGTGTATTCCTCGGGCAGGTTCTCGGGCAGCGACGAGACGATCGCGCCATGCGCCTTGTTGGTCTTGAGCGCCGATTCGAAGGCGCGCAGCGTCGCCCACCAGTCGGTCACCGAGCAGCGGTCCGGGCGCGGGAAGTCGAGCACCAGCATGTTGAGGTCGAAGCCGCCCGACACCATGGCGGTGAAGGTGGCGGTCATCGCCGGCTCGTTGTTCCAGATGAAGGTGTGGTAGTCCAATGGATTGGCGACCGCGACCAGCGGCCCGAGCGTCGACTTGACGTGGGCACGGTGTTCTTCCGTCAGCACCGGGAAGTTGACCCAGCGGCCTTCGGCGCTGTCGGCCATGACCGAAGCCTCGCCGCCCGAACAGCTCATCGATGACAGGCTGTAGCCGGGCAGCGGACCGGTGACATGCAGCAGCTTCAGCGCCTCGATGAAGGCGGGGATGGAATCGACGCGCGCGATGCCGAGCCGTTTCAGGAAGGCCCCGGACGCTGCGTCCGAGCCGGCGAGCGACGCGGTGTGCGAGACGGTCGCTTGCCTGGCCTGTTCGGAGCGGCCGACCTTCATGGCGATGATCGGCTTTTTCAATTCCCTCGCCCGTGCCGCCAGCCGCTCGAAGCCGGCTACCGAATCGAAAGCCTCGATGTGCAGGCCGAGCGAGGTGACGCGCTCGTCCTCGATCAGGCCGAGCGCCATTTCGGAGAGGCCGGTCTGCGCCTGGTTGCCGGCGGTCATCAGGAAGGCGATCGGCAGGCCGCGCTTCTGCATCGTCATGTTGATGGCGATGTTGGACGACTGGGTAATGATGGCCACCCCTTTGCCGCCGTCGGCCAATCTTATGCCGCCATGCTGGTCGGGCCACAAAAGCGCGCCGTCGGCATAGTTGATCAGGCCGTAACAGTTCGGGCCGATGATCGGCATCTCGCCGGCGGCGGCGACGAGTTCGGCCTGCAGGCGCTCGCCATCCGCGTCATAGGCTTCGGTTTCGAGGAAACCGGCGGCAAAGCAGACGGCCCCGCCGGCGCCGCGTTCGGCCAGGGCCTTGATCACGTCGATGGTCAGGTGTCGGTTGACGCCGACAAAGGCGGCGTCCGGCGCGCCGGGCAGATCGGCGATCGAACGATAGGCCTTGCGGCCGGCGACCTCTTCCTTGCTCGGGTGCACCGGCCAGATCTCGCCGGCAAAGCCCATCTTGATCGACTGTGCCACGACCGCGGCGGCCTGCGCGCCGCCGAACACGGCGATCGATTTAGGGCGCAGAAGGCGTTCAAGTTTGTGCATGGATCAGGCCCCGAACGGGCGCAGCAGCGCCCGCGAAATGATGTGGCGCTGGATTTCCGACGTGCCTTCCCAGATGCGCTCGACGCGCGCATCGCGCCAGATGCGCTCCAGCGGCAGGTCGTCCATCAGCCCCATGCCGCCATGGATCTGGATCGCCTCATCGGCGACGAAGGCGAGCATTTCGGTGGCCTTCAGCTTGGCCATGGCCATGTCCTGGTCGGTGACGGTGCCCTGATCGTACTTCCAGCCGGCTTCGAACACCATCAGGTCGGCGGCCTTGAGCTCCGTCGCCATGTCGGCGAGCTTGAACGACACGCCTTGAAACTTGCCGATCTGCTGGCCGAACTGCTGCCGCTGCGCGGCGTACTCGACCGCGTGACCGAGCGCGCGTTCCGCGCGGCCGAGACAGGTGGCGCCGACCTGCAGGCGGGTGGCGCCGAGCCAGGAATTGGCAACGTCGAAACCCTTGTGGACTTCACCCAACACCTGGCTTGCCGGAAGGCGGCAATCGTCGAATTCGAGGATGGCGTTGGTGTAACCGCGATGCGAGACGTTGCGATAGCCCTCGCGCACAGTGAAACCCTTGGTGCCCTTGTCGACGAAGAAGGCGGTGATCTTCTTGCGTTTGCCGCGCGGCGAATCCTCTTCGCCCGAGGCCATGAAGACGATGGCAAAGTCGGCGAGGTCGGCGTGGGAGATAAAGTGCTTGGTGCCGTTCAATACCCAGTCGTCGCCGTCCTGCACGGCGGTCGCCTTCATGCCGCGCAGATCGGAGCCGGCGCCCGGCTCGGTCATCGCCAAGCAATCCCATTTCTCGCCACGGATGCACGGGAACAGATATTTTTCGCGCTGCTCCGGCGTGCCGGCCAAAAGGATGTTGGAGGGGCGCGCGACGCAGGTCCAGTGCAGCGCGTAGTTGGCGCGGCCGAGTTCCTTCTCGTAGAGCAGCCAGGTCACCGTATCGAGCCCCGCGCCGCCGACATCGGCCGGCATGTTGGCGGCATAGAGACCGGCTTCGATCGCCTTGGCCTTTAGCTCCTCGATCAGTTCGCGGCGCAGCACGCCGGTGCGCTCGACCTCGCGCTCATGGGGGTAAAGCTCATTCTCGACGAAGGCGCGCGTCGTCTCGACAATGAGCTTCTGTTCCTCTGACAGACCGAAATCCATGGTCTCAGCCTTTCTTCTTTTTCTTCGGTTTTTCGGCTTTCTTCACCGGCTTCGATGCCTTCGCCTTCTCGGCCGCCTTGGAGGCGGCCGGCTTTTTCGCCGCCAGCTTGGCCAACTGCTTCGTATAGTCCCTGTGCAGGGCGCCGGCTCCCCAGCCCTTGCCCTTGTTCTGCTTCGAGAGCGCATCCATGATGGCGACCAGATTGTCGTCGCGGATCTTTTCCAGTTCGCGGATCGACAGGCCATGCGCCTGGTCGTCCGACTGCGTGGCGATCAGGTCGACCAGTTCGTCGTTGAACTCCGGTACGTCCATCAGCTTGGTCCACGGCCATTTCAGGCAGGGGCCGAACTGCGCCATGAAGTGGCGCATGCCGGCTTCGCCGCCGGCGACGCGATAGACCTGGAACATGCCCATCTGTGCCCAGCGCAGGCCGAAGCCATAGCGCATGATGTCGTCCAGTTCCTCGACGGTGCAGATGCCGTCCTTGATCAGCCACAGCGCCTCGCGCCAGGCGGCTTCCAGCAGGCGGTCGCCGACGAAGGCTTCAATCTCCTTGCGGATGACGACAGGCTTCATGCCGATCGAGGCATAGATCTCCTTGGCGACCTCGACCGCCTCGGGGAATGTCTGGTCGCCGCCGACGATTTCCACCAGCGGCAGGAGATAGACCGGGTTGAACGGGTGACCGACGACAAGCCGCTCCGGGTGTTTTTTCATCGCCACCTGCATGTCGGTCGGCTTGATGCCTGATGTGGACGAGCCGACGATGGCGTTGGCCGGCGCGTGAGTGTCGATCTCGGACAGGACCTTATGCTTGAGGTCGAGCCGTTCCGGCACGCTCTCCTGGATGAAATCGGCATCGGCCACCGCCTCGGCGATGGTCTTGGCGAAGGTCAGCCTGCCTTCTTTCGGCAGGCCGCCCGGAACCATCTGCTTGTAGGCGCGGCGCGCGCCCTTCATCACTTCTGAGACCTTGCGCGAGGCCTCGGGATCGGGATCGAAGATCGACACGTCGATGCCATTCAAGAGCAGGCGCGCCACCCAGCCTGCGCCGATGACACCGCCGCCGATGGCGGCCGCCTTGTTGATGATGCTCATGGTCAGGCTCCGGTTCTTGTCTTGGCTGTTTCGGGATCGGTGAGCGGCACGCGCTCGCCGGCGCGGATAATGGCGGGGTCGTAGGCCCTGCGGGCAAAGACTTCGAGCGCGAATGGCCTGAAGAACTCGATCGGCAGCGTCTCGTAGTCGGGGTCGAAGCTCGACTGGTCCCAGCGCTCGCAGAACTGGTCGCAATCGTCGAAATAGGCATGACCGGCGAAGCGGTCGCGCGCATGGCGGTTGCCGCCAAGATGATGGGCATAGTAGAGGCGCTGGAAATCGCCGTGCTTCTCCACCACCCAGGTGCATTGTTCGCGCACGAAAGGCTTCAGGATCGACGCGGCGTATTCGTCGTGGTTGTAGGGTGCGTAGATGTCGCCGATGTCGTGCAGCAACGCGCAGGCGATCCAGTCGGTGTCGGCGCCGTCGCGCCAGGCGCGTGTTGCCGCCTGCAGCGAATGGCCGAGCCGGGTGATCTTGTAGCCGGAAAGGCCCTCGTCGAGTTGAACCAGGGCTTCCAGCAACCGATCACCGGTTTTGGCGGCATAATCGATTTCATGGGCGATCAGGAATTCGTAGTCGTCCTTGTCGCCATCCTTCATTGCGGTGAATTTGACGGTGGCCATCTGAAGCTCCCCTCTCTATGCCGCGATCGGCGGCCGCTTGGTGAGGTTGAGCTTCCTGCGCACTTCCTCCGGCCCCAGAATCCTGGCGCCGAGATTGGTGACGATGCTGGCGGCACGTTCGACCAGCTGCGCGTTGGTGGCAAGCACGCCCTTGTCGAGCCAGAGATTGTCTTCGAGACCGACGCGGACATTGCCGCCGGCCAGCACTGCGGCGGCGGCATAGGCCATCTGGTTGCGGCCGATCGAAAAGGCCGACCAGCTCCAGGTCGACGGCACGTTGTTGACCATGGCCATGAAGGTGTTGAGGTCGTCAGGCGCCCCCCATGGCACGCCCATGCAAAGCTGCACAAGCGCATCCGGCTTCAGAACCTGTTCCTCGACCAACTGCTTGGCGAACCACAGATGGCCTGTGTCGAAGGCCTCGATCTCCGGCTTGACGCCGAGCGCGGTCATCATGCCGCCCATGGCACGCAGCATGCCGGGCGTGTTGGTCATGACATAGTCGGCCTCGGCGAAGTTCATGGTGCCGCAGTCGAGCGTGCAGATCTCCGGCAGGCACTGGCGCACATGCTCCATGCGGTTGGTGGCGCCGCCCATGTCGGTGCCCTTTTCATTCAGCGGCAGCGGCGCTTCGGGCGAGCCGAACACCATGTCGCCACCCATACCGGCGGTGAGGTTCAGCACCACGTCGACGTCTGCCTCGCGGATGCGCTCGGTCACCTCGCGGTAGAGATGAACGTCGCGCCTGGGCTTGCCGGTCTCGGGATCGCGCACATGGCAATGCACGATCGCCGCCCCCGCCTTGGCCGCGTCGATGGCCGAATCAGCGATCTCTTTGGGCGAGCGCGGCACATGCGGGCTGCGGTCCTGCGTGCCGCCGGACCCGGTCACGGCACAGGTAATGAAAACCTCACGGTTCATCGCAAGCGGCATGGAACTCTCCTCCCAGTCGAAACAGGCGCCAAGCATCGACCGACTTGCCGAAAACTGCTTTGCGTTTTACGAAGCTTCCATGACTAAAGGCGAAAAACTGACGATCTTTCGCGCCGAGCGTCTGCCGCTCAAGGTGACGATGCTGGTGTTTTCCGGCTCGTCCATCATGTGCGTGGCCTCGGCGGTCGACCCGCTGCGCGCCGCCAACCGCATCTCCGGCGAGACATTGTTCGATTTCAAGCTGGTTTCCGTAACCGGCGAGGCGCCGGTCACTACTTGCGGCCTGCCAGTGGCGGTCAGCGGCCGCTTCGACGCGGCCGAACCGACCGACGTTCTTGTCGTCGTCGCCGGTTTCGGCACGCAGAATTATGCGACGTCGGCTCTGCTCTCGGGCCTGCGCCGCGCCGCCCGTTCGGCGCGCGCCTGCGGCGGCGTCGAGGCCGGTACATGGCTGGTCGCGCGGGCCGGCTTGCTCGAAGGCCGCAGCGCCACCACCCACTGGGAAGACATGGAGGATTTCTCGTCGGCCTTTCCGGGCGTCGACGTCCGCCCGGACCGTTACGTCATCGACGGGCCGGTCTTCACCTCCGGTGGCGCCTCGCCCACCTTCGACCTGATGCTGCACCTCGTTCGCACCCGCCTCGGCATGGCCGTGGCGCTCGATGTGGCCAGCGTCTTCATCTACGATCAGGCCCGTGCGGCCACCGACGCTCAGCCCCTGGTCTCGCTTGGCCGGCTAGACGGCTATGATCCGCGCCTGGCGCAAGCCATCCGGCTGATGGAAGCGCATGTGGACCAGCCGTTGACGGTCGCCGCCGTGGCAAAGCGCGCCGGGGTTACGGCACGGACACTGGAGAGCATCTTCCGCAAGTCGATCGGCGAGACGCCCGGCGCCTACTATCTCAGGCTGCGCCTGGGCGCTGCGCGGCGGCTGGTGATCGACACCAGAGTGGCCATGGCCGACATTGCCGGGCGGACCGGATTTTCATCCGCCGCGGCATTTTCGAGGGCGTTTTCAAGAACTTTCGGTGAAGCCCCGGTCAGGCTACGCCGGGGTTGATGTACATGTCGTCCAAAGTGGAAAGCGGTTGATCAGGCAGCGTTCTGCCGGTCGCCGCCACTATCGATCTGCGAGCGCATCTGTCTTGCCAGATGGGTCTCGAAACGGCTGGCAACGGCGCGGTCCCATTCGTTGGAGCGGCGCGCACCATCCTTCGGATGCGGCATTGCCATCAGCCGGTCGATGATCGACCCGGCCTCGCCATTTGAGAGCAGGGCGTCGATTTCACGTTCGTTCTGCATATCGGTTCGCCTCCTTCTTCCTCTCCCGCCACGAGCACCTTCTTATAGGAGATTCGTGACGGCAGTTTGAAGGCAAGAGAGAGGCGATTGAGGGGCGTCAGTGGGCAAAACCTTGTCGTCGATTCCGCACTGGCGCAAAGCCCTTTCACCCGGTCTCGGCGCCACCCTCGTCCGCCCGCCGGCACCTTTTCCGTTCAATGGCGAACAGGGCGGCAGGCAAATAAGCGCGACGCCGGGAACTTCTCCCCGCGAAGCGGCGTGGGTAAGCGGAGCGGCGGCTGAACGAGCCGCCGCCCGCCTTTCATCCCTTACACGTAGCGGTTGACGATGTTTTCCAGCAGTTCCTGGCGGCCGGAGCGCGGCTGCGGTTCGATCTTCTTCTTCACCACGCGCTCGGCGATGTCCTCCAGCGTACGCTTGCCGGCAAGCATCGCTTTGGCCTCGGCGCTGTTCCAGCCCGCGTAGCGCTCGGCGAGCGGAGCCGACAGCGCCTTGTCTTCGACCATCTTGGCGGCCGCTTTCAGGCCGCGCGCGCAGGCATCCATGCCGCCGATATGGCCGATCAGCAGGTCCTGCGAATCTAGCGACTGGCGGCGCAGCTTGGCGTCGAAATTGGTGCCGCCGGTCTTGAAGCCGCCCGCCTGCAGAACCTGGTAGTAGGCCAGTGCCATCTCCGGCACGTTGTTGGGGAACTGGTCGGTGTCCCAGCCCGACTGGTAGTCGTTGCGGTTCATGTCGATCGAGCCGAAGACGCCGAGCGCATTGGCCAACGCCAGCTCGTGCTCGAAGGAATGGCCGGCGAGGATGGCGTGGCCCTGCTCGATGTTGAGCTTGACCTCCTTCTCCAGTCCGAAGCGCTTGAGGAAGCCATAGACGGTCGCGACATCGTAGTCGTACTGGTGTTTTGTGGGTTCCTGCGGCTTCGGCTCGATCAGGATCGTGCCTTTGAAGCCGATTTTGTGCTTGTAGTCGACGACGAGGTTGAGGAAACGGCCGGCCTGCTCCTGCTCGCGGGCAAGGTCGGTGTTGAGCAGCGTCTCATAGCCCTCGCGTCCGCCCCAAAGCACGTAATTCTCGCCCTTCAGCCGCTTGGTGACGTCGATGCAGCTCTTCACCGTCGCCGCCGCATAGGCAAACACATCCGGATCGGGGTTTGTCGCGGCACCCGACATGAAACGGCGGTGCGAGAACAGGTTCGCCGTGCCCCACAAGAGCTTGACGCCAGTCTGCTTCATCTTGGTGGCGAAATAGTCCGCGATCTCGTCGAGGCGCGCGGAACTTTCCGAAAAATCCTTGCCTTCGGGCCGCACGTCGGCATCGTGGAAGCAGAAATAGGGCGCGCCGAGCAGCGAGAACATCTCGAAGGCGACGTCTGCTTTCAGTTTTGCCAGTTCCATCGTGTCGATGCCGCCGGCCTTGGGGAACCACGGCCGATCGAAGGTCTGGCCGCCGAACGGATCGCCGCCCGGCCAGGCGAAGGAATGCCAGTAGGCGACGGCGAAGCGCAGATGGTCTTCCAGCCGCTTGCCGGCCACCAGCTCGTCCGGGTTGTAGAACCGGTAAGCCAGCGGATTGGCCGAATCCGGCCCCTCATATTTGATCTTCTTGATGTCGCCGAAAAAGCCGCTGCTCATGGATTTCCTTCCTCTCCGAAATGGCTCCGCCTGATTACCTCAGGCGTAATTGGTTCCGTTCGTCCGTTGGATGAAAAGGGTCATGTCAAAGCCAACGAAGGAGACAGATCATGACCGATCTCAACAAGATCGCCGAAAGCTACATCACCGCCTGGAACGAGAGCGACGCCGCGCGCCGTCAGGCGCTGCTCAAGGCGACTTTCACCGAAGACGTCAGCTATCGCGATCCCATCATGCAGGGCGACGGCCATGAAGGCGTCGCGGCGCTGATCGACGGCGTGCAGCAGCGCTTTGCCGGCTTCCGCTTCTCGCTGAAAGGCACACCGGACGGGTTTGCCGACAAAATCCGCTTTTCCTGGAACCTCGGCCCGGAGGGCACACCGTCCGTCATCGAAGGCACCGATATCGGCGTCATCGAGAACGGCCGCCTGAAGAGCATCACCGGCTTCCTCGACAAGGTGCCGGCGCAGTGAGGCTTCACGGCTAAGGTGGGCGCCAGGCGCCCCCCTCTGGCCTGCCGGCCATCTCCCCCTCAAGGGGGGAGATTGGCTGATTTTTATACCTTCGCCAACCTCCGGCCTTGCAAGGCTGGCGTAGCCGCCAAAGCTGCCGATCTTCCCCCTAGAGGGGGAGATGCCCGGCAGGGCAGAGGGGGGCGCATGGCGCCTGCTCACGCCGTTGCCGCCCTGATCGCCGGATAAAGCCCGCGGTAGCGCTGGTAGGCATCGGCAAACGCACCATCCAAGCCGGCATCCGGTTCGATCGTTGCATCGGTCCTCGGCGCCGTGCAGACATCGAGCGGATCAGTGTCCGTCGCTGCGATCAGGCCGAGCCGGGCGGCGCCGAAGGCGGCGCCGAAATCGCCGTCGGCGGGAATGTCGACAGGCAGCTGAAGCGCGGTGGCGATGGCCTTCAGCCAGTAGCGCGAGCGCGAGCCGCCGCCGATCGCCGTCACACGCATCAAGCTCGTGCCCGCAGTCTTCAACGCCTCGAGGCTGTCGCGAAAGGCGAAGGCCACGCCTTCCAGCACGGCCTGGGTCAGGACGGCGCGGCTCGATTCATGCGCCAGTCCGGTAAAGGAGCCGCGAATGACGGAATCATTGTGCGGCGTGCGCTCGCCCGAGAGATAGGGCAGGAAGGACATGCCGGTCGGCGCCTTCAGTGTATCGCCCAGTTCCGATGTCAACTCGCCTGCGCCCTTGCCGGTGATCTCGGACAGCCAATTGAGCGAATCGGTGGCCGACAGGATGACGCCCATCTGGTGCCAGGTGTTGGGCAGCGCATGGCAGAAAGTGTGGACCGCGCTTGCCGGGTTGGGCAGATAGGAGGCATTGGCGGCAAACAGCACGCCCGACGTGCCCAGAGACACGAACGCATGGCCGGCACGGACCGTGCCCATGCCGCAGGCGGAAGCCGCATTGTCGCCGGCGCCGCCGGCAATCGGGATGCCGGCTTCGACGCCCCATTTTGACGCCAGCTCGCCGCGCAGCCCACCGGCCTTCTGCGTACCCTCGACCAGGGATGGCATGTGCTTTTCGTCGAGCGACGTGGCCGCGAGCAGGTCGGCGGACCAGCGCCGCTTCCCAACGTCGAGCCAGGAAGTGCCCGCCGAGTCCGACATTTCCGAAATATGTTCGCCGGTCAGCCACAGCCGCAGGAAATCCTTGGGCAGCAGCACCTTGGCCACTTTGGCGAAAATGGCGGGTTCGTTGTTCTTCACCCAGGCGAGCTTCGGCGCGGTGAAACCGGGAAAGACGATGTTGCCGGTCAGCTCGCGAAACCGCGGATCGGCGTCGAGCGCGGCTGCCTCGGCATGGCTGCGCGTATCGTTCCACAGAATGCAGGGGCGCAGCACCTTGTCAGAGGCATCGAGCAAGGTGGCGCCATGCATCTGACCGGATAGGCCAATGCCTTTCACCGCCGCGAACTGCCGGGGATGGGAGGCCTTCAGTTCGGCAATCGCGTCTTCGCAGGCGCGTAGCCAGTGGGCTGGATCCTGTTCGGACCAGCCGGGATGCGGCCGCGAAACGTCGAGCGCGCCATGGCCGGAACCGATGACGGTCTGTTCGGCATCGATCAGCAGCGCCTTGACGCCCGACGTGCCCAGGTCGAGGCCGAGATACATGTTTTCCTCCCCTGCCATTATTTTTTTCGGATCTCGAAAAAATCTGGCCGAGGCCGTTTTTAAGCCAAGATCCGCTGCGGGTCAATTCTCTGACAATCGGCCGCGCATCACGAAAACAACGCCGACGGCGGACTGTGTGGCCGCGCCAGCGTACGCGCCGCCACCAACACGCTTTGGAGGGTTGGCGAGACGCACGCCAAGCACCAATTCTGGCTCAATCAAAGCACAGCTCTGTCCGGCCCGTTTTCCAGTTCATCAACCATGACGGGCAGATTAGGTTTTGTAAAACGGAACGAATTGTGTCTTCATTGCGGCGTAGGGTGGGGGCTTGCAATCGCGAATCTTGGAGGGACGCGGTGCGGCGCTTTGAAAACAGACTTTCGAATGGCGGTTCGGAAGACATCGCTAAATTAGTTGTTCTGAAACGGCATATGCCGTTGATGTTTCATCCTCGGATGCTTGGCGTTCTTGCCGCGACGTCGCTGGCGTTGCTGCCCAATTCCGCGGCCTTCGCCGCATGCCTGCTCGTTCCGACCGCCGGAAACGACACCTTCATCTGCGACAGCGGCGATTCGGGCGGCAGCCTCAACGATCTGAACGGCGACAACACGCTCACCTTTCCCTCCGGCGGCACCGGCCAGGTGAGCGGCAATGTCACCTTCGGCGCCGGTTCGGACCGCATCGACATGCGGTCCGGTACCATCACCGGCACGGTCGACCAGGGCGGTGGCGCCGATTTCACCACCGGCGCTGGCACCGTCGTCGGCAATGTGCAGCAAGGCTCGGGCATCGACGACTTCAACATGAGCGGCGGCCAGATCGGTTCACTTAACCAGGGTGATGGCCTCGACACCTTCACCATGACGGACGGACGCATCGTCGATTTCTTCGACGACGGCGACCATGCGGTGATGACCGGCGGCCGCATCGGCCGCGTCAACATGAAGCTCGACCAGAACTACTTCAACATGTCCGGCGGCACCATCGACCGCAACCTGGTCACCGGCTTCGACAAGGACACGATCATTCTTTCGGGCGGCACGATCGGCGGCAACATCAGTGTCAGCGGCGGCAATGACAGCGTGACGATTACCGGCGGCACGGTCGGCGGCGACGTGCTGATGAGCTTCGGCGCCGACAGTTTCGTCTGGGATAGCGGCGGCATCATCTATGGCGCCGTCGACCTCGGCGCCGACAACGACACGGCAAAGCTGAGCAACCTGACCAATTCCAATCTGGGCGGCGCCGACGCGCTGAATGGCGGCCTCGGCACCGACACGCTGAGTTTCGACAATGTCAAGCTCAAAGGCATCAGCCGGGTGCAGAACTGGGAGAGCATCGACGCCACCAATGACACCGAACTCACGCTGGACGGCAATCTGGTGCTGGGAGACAGCGGCACCGGCACGGGCTCGCTCAGCGTCGATGCGGCAAGCACGCTCTATGGCGGCGGCTTCAACGCGTCGATACAGGCCTTTACGGCGGGCCAGCTTGCGGACGTCGTCAATGCCGGCCGCATCGACCTGACCAATGGCAGTACAGGCGCGACGGATCGGCTGACGATTTCGGGCAATTACACCGGGCTTGGCGGCCTGCTGCTCATCCAGACGGAACTCGGCGATGATTCCTCGGCCTCGGACAGGCTGGTGCTGTCGGGCGGCACGGCTTCCGGCTCGACCGGCATCGGGGTGGTCAATGTCGGCGGCACGGGTGCCGAGACGACGCAGGACGGCATCATGGTCGTCCAGGCGGTCAATGGCGCCACCTCCAGCGCCAGCGCCTTCGCGCTCGACGCGCCGGTCGCGGCGGGCGCCTTCGAATATTATCTGTTCAAGGGTGGCGTCACCGCAGGCAGCGCGGAGAACTGGTATCTGCGCTCGTCGTTGATAACGCCGACATCGCCGGCCGCGGCGCCGCCGGGGATCGGACCGACGGCGGCGCCCGAGCCCGAACCTCCGGCAACCGAGCCGCCGCCGCCGCCTTCCCAACTGCCGCACGTGCCCGTGCCGTCCGAAGGCGACGTCAACAATCCGCCGGTCTATCCGACGCCGCCGGTGCAGGCCGGCGATCCGGAGCTCCAGCCCCCGCCACCCCCGCCGGCGGCACCGGCGG
>NZ_VFUE01000020.1:0-122695 GCF_006441495.1 Mesorhizobium sp. B2-6-4 | reverse complement strand
CCCCTACTCCCCTACACATTGAGCAACAAATACTCCCTCTCCCAAGGACTGATCACTTCCATGAACGTCTCGAATTCCGCCCGCTTGATCGCCGCATAGGTCGCGGCGAAGGACTTGCCCAAAAGCGCGCAGAGTTCCTCGTCGCCCTCGAACAGGTCGACGGCTTCGAGCAGGCTGCGCGGCAGGTCGATCTCGTCGGCATTGGCGGTGGTCAGCACCGGAGGTTCGGCCTTGATCTTGTTGGTGATGCCGATCAGCCCGCAGGCGAGCGAAGCGGCCATTGCCAGATAGGGATTGGCGTCGGAGGAGGGGATGCGGTTTTCGACGCGGCGCGCCGCCGGATCCGAGCGCGGCACGCGGAATGCCGTTGTGCGATTATCGTAGCCCCATTTGTTGTTGACCGGAGCCGAGGCGGACTGCGTCAGCCGGCGGTAGGAATTGACGTAGGGCGCAAACATGACCAGCGCGTTCGGCACATGCTTCTGCATGCCCCCGATGAAATGGAAGAAGTCCTCGGTTTCCGAGCCGTCCTCGGCCGAGAAGATGTTCTTGCCCGTCTTCTTGTCGATGATCGACTGATGGATGTGCATGGCGGAGCCCGGCTGACCCTGGATCGGCTTGGCCATGAAGGTGGCGTAGATTTCGTGTTTCAGCGCCGCCTCGCGAATAGTGCGCTTGAACATGAACACCTGGTCGGCGAGTTCGACGGGATCGCCATGGCGCAAATTGATCTCGAGCTGGCCGGCGCCCTCCTCATGGATGAGCGTGTCGATCTCCAGGCCCTGGCTTTCGGAAAAATGATAGATGTCGTCGATCAGCTCGTCGAACTCGTTGACGCCGGCGATCGAATAACCGGCGCCGCCGCCGATCGCCCGCCCCGAACGGCCGACGGGCGGCGTCAGCGGATAATCCGGATCCGGGTTCTTGCGCACCAGATAGAACTCGATCTCGGGCGCCACCACCGGTTTCAGCCCGCGCCTGTCATAGGCGGCCAGAACACGCTTCAAGACGTTGCGCGGCGTGAATTCCACCGAGCGGCCATCCTGGTGGACGAGGTCGCAGATAACGGCGGCCGTCGGGTCTTCCTCCCAGGGCACCACCGTCAGCGTCGACAGGTCCGGCATGAGTTTGAGGTCGCCGTCGTCCTCGGGATAATGAAAGCCGTTGCCGTCCTCGGGATAGCCGCCTGAGATGGTGGTCATGAACACGGCTGAAGGCAGCGCCAGCGAGGTGTTGGAGGTGAATTTCTTCGACGGCATCATCTTGCCGCGGGCAACGCCGGCCTGGTCAGGCGTAATGCATTCGATGTCTTCGATGCCGCGCCATTCCAGCCATTCGCTGACTTCCTTCCAGTTCTTCACACCACGCAGGTTTTTCACGAAGGCAGGCGTGCGGGCGCGCCCTCCGCGGCTCGACGGACGGACTTCCTTTTTTGCAGGCGGCATCATTCACCAGATTGGGTTGCGGATTTGGGAGTATAGCTGTGCCCGGCGACCGAAGGGAAGGGGAGCAGCCGGCATTGGCCGTTGCGGTTGAAAATCGCGGCTGCGAGATTAGGTTCAGCCTCGTTCACATATGAGATGCGTCGATGCAGAAGACCGGCGAACTGACCACCATAGGCTTCGATGCCGACGATACGCTGTGGCAGAACGAACAGTTCTTCCGAATAACCGAGAAGCGCTTTGCCGCCATGCTTGCCGATCACGGCGAAGAGGAACATATCTCGGCACGGCTGCTGGAGGCGGAGAGACGCAATCTTGCCGTCTACGGTTTCGGCATCAAAGGCTTCACGCTGTCGATGATCGAGACGGCGATCGAGGTCACGCAAGCTCGCGTGCCGGCTTCGGTCATATCGGAGATCCTCGGCGCCGGTCGCGAGATGCTGAGCCACCCGATCGAGGTCTTGCCGCATGCGCGCGAGACGGTGGAACGGCTCGCCGGCGCCTATCGCCTCGTGCTGATCACCAAGGGTGATCTGTTCGACCAGGAACGCAAGCTGGCCGGGTCCGGTCTTGGCGATCTGTTCGACGCGATCGAGATCGTCAGCGACAAGAACGCGGCTACCTATGCGCGCGTTTTCAGTCGCCATGGCGACGGCCCGGCCAGGAGCATGATGGTCGGCAATTCGCTGAAGTCCGATGTGGTGCCGGCCATCGAGGCCGGCGGCTGGGGCGTTCATGTGCCGCATGAATTGACCTGGGTGCTTGAACATGTCGAAGCGCCCATTGCCGAACCGCGCTTCCGGCAGATCTCCGATCTCGGACAACTGCCCGAACTGATCGAAAGCCTCGCCGGATAGGCTTGCTTGCCGCCTTCAGCGGTTGACCAGCCGATCAATCACCGGCTGCAAGCGCTCGGGCGTAATCGGTTTGGCCACCACCGCGTCGACGACGTTTGAAAGGCCAAGGCTCTCCGGCGTGCCGTTCTTGGTTGAAAGCAGTACCACCGGAGGGAGCGATTTACCCGAAGCCCGCCGCAACATCTCGATGCCGGGCATCAGAGTGTCGCAGTCCCTGTTATCGGCGCCGCCGTCCAGGACAATCACGGCCAGGACCAGCAAGCGCAAGGTCTTCGCCGCCATCTCGGGTGATTCCGAGATCGGCTTGAGCCCGGACCGCTCGACGATCTTGGAAATCACCACCCGATTGATCGGGGACTTGCCGACAACGAGCACCTGCGAGGTCTGGCGGATCGTCTCCGTGGCTGAATCGCGGGTCACCAGATTCGGATGTTTCGCGCTTTCGTCGTCACGCTTCACTGGGCACCCAAGTCAGCCAAGAAACTCGTCCCATTTCAATGCAGAGTTGAAATCAGGCGACAATTGGCGTGAGATCGCGGTCCCTGTCAAGCCGAAATAAAAAGCTGGGGAAAGCATTCCCGCAGCAGTCAATTCAAGCAACAGTACTGTACTGCTCTGTCCATTCCTTGGTTGCATGAAAATAAAATTCACCTGCGCATACACTGCGCAGGTGAGAGGCGGGCCTGCGCGATCTTCGATCAGCCATGGCTTTGCTGCGTGACGATGACCGGGATCAACAGGTCCCCCCAATTGCCGTCGCCGCCATGGTGTCGTGCCGAGCGCACCAGCTCGACCGAGACGCCGGCTTCCACCGCCTTCATCACCGACTGGTTGAGCCGGTGCAGATCGTTGGCCAGCATGCGGATCGTCGCTTGCTGGTCGATGCTCATCGTGGTCGACTGCTCTTCGGCCCGTTCCTTGACGCGGCTTATCGATGCCATTGGTCTTCTCCTTGCTGTATGCCCTTGGGCGTTTGCCGAGATCCCTGGTTTGCTATTCCGCAGCCGGTTTGAACTGGGCGTGCTCGGTCGATTCATGCATGGCCGTGGTCGATGACCGTCCGCCGGTGATCGCCATCGACACGGCATCGAAATAGCCGGTGCCGACCTCGCGTTGGTGCTTGGTCGCGGTGTAGCCGTTGGCCTCCGCCGCGAACTCGGCTTCCTGCAACTCCGAATAGGCTGCCATCTGCCGCTCCTTGTAGCCGCGGGCGAGTTCGAACATGCCGTAATTGAGCTGGTGGAAACCGGCCAGCGTGATGAACTGGAACTTGTAGCCCATGGCGCCGAGCTCTTTCTGGAACCTGGCGATGGTGGCGTCGTCGAGGTTCTTCTTCCAGTTGAACGAAGGCGAGCAATTATAGGCCAGCAGCTTGCCGGGGTGATGCCTGTGCACGCCCTCGGCAAATCTCCTCGCCTGCGCCAGGTCGGGCTTCGAGGTTTCGCACCAGATCAGGTCGGCGTGGGGAGCGTAGGCGACGGCGCGCGCGATGCAGGGCTCGATACCGTTCCTCACCTGGTAGAAGCCTTCCACCGTGCGGCCGGCGTCGTAGTCGACGAAGGGCTGGTCGCGCTCGTCGATGTCGGAGGTGAGCAGCTTTGCCGCTTCCGCGTCCGTGCGCGCCACGACCAGGGTGGGCGTGCCCATCACGTCGGCTGCCAGGCGTGCGGCATTGAGGTTGCGGATGTGGGCCGCGGTAGGGATCAGCACCTTGCCGCCGAGATGGCCGCACTTCTTTTCCGACGCCAATTGATCCTCGTAATGGACGCCGGCGGCACCTGCCTCGATGAACGCCTTCATGATCTCGAAAGCGTTGAGCGGCCCACCGAAGCCGGCTTCGGCATCGGCGACAACAGGCGCGAACCAGGTATCGACCGAAAGCCCCTTGCCTTCGGAGGTCTCGATCTGGTCGGCGCGCTGCAAGGTGCGGTTGATGCGCTTGACGAGTTCGGGCGCCGCATTGGCCGGGTAGAGCGACTGGTCCGGATACATGGCCGAGGCGGTGTTGGCGTCGGCGGCGACCTGCCAGCCAGACAGGTAGATCGCCTTCAGCCCGGCGCGCACCTGCTGCATGGCCTGGTTGCCGGACATGGCGCCGAGCGCGTTGACGAAGTCCTCCTCGTGGATGAGCTTCCACAGCCGGTTGGCGCCCATTTCCGCCAGGCTCTGGCGGATCTGCACCGAGCCGCGCAGTCGCGTCACATCCTCCGGCGAATAGGGGCGTTCGATGCCATCGAAGCGGCCCTCGGGGGCCGAGGGGACGAGGTTGTAAAAATCAGTCATGCTCTACTCCGGAGGATTGTTTCTTTGCGGCTCCACGGCATTCCTCGCCGCGTTCGAATGTGACTGAATTTACAGTGCAAGGCGAAAAGAACCATGGAAATCGAAGAATCAGGCCATCAATAAGGGAAAATCTGTATTGTGTTTGACAGATGGGCGAGGTAAATTTGTAATTATTGTAAAAATCGCATGGAAGCGTAGCAGCGACGGCAATGTAAATTCCTGTTAAGGAGCCCTATGGCCGACCAGAAGATATTTGCCGGGCCGCGTATCCGCCGCATCCGCAACGCCAAGGGCCTGACCCAGACGGCAATGGCCGAAGGCCTCGGCATCTCGCCATCCTATCTCAACCTGATCGAGCGCAACCAGCGGCCGCTGACGGTGCAGTTGATCCTGAAGCTGGCGTCCGTCTACAAGGTCGATCCGCATGAGCTGCAGGGCGAAGCGGGCGGCTCTGTCGCGGCCTTGAGGGAAGTGTTTGCCGATCCGCTGCTGGCTGGCGAATTGCCGGGAGACCAGGAACTGATCGAGCTTGCCGAAGCCGCGCCCAATGCCTCCGCGGCCGTGATAAAACTGTTCCGTGCCTATCGCGAACAGGCCGAGCGCCTGTCCGATCTCAACGAGCTTCTTGCGCGCGAGGGGCGGGCGACGGCGCTTTCTAGCGCCCGCCTGCCGATCGACGAGGTGCATGAGATTTTCGAGCGTCGGCCGAACCATTTTGCGCATATCGAGGAAGAGGCGGAAGCATTCACTTCGGTGCTCGATCCCGGCGATGATTTGTCTGCTGCGCTGAAGGGCTGGCTGAAGCGCGAATACGGCATCGTCGTCAAGGTGCTGCCGGTCGCCACCATGCCGAACTGGCGCCGCCGCTACGATCGCCATTCGCAGCGCCTGTTCCTGTCCGAGCGCCTGTCGCCGTTCGACCAGTTACGCGAAACGGCGATGGAGGCATGCCTGATCCGCATGACCGTCGCGATAGCCGGCGAGATCCAGGCGTTGAAACTGTCCACAGATGAGGCCCGCCGCCTCGCCCGGTTCGAACTCGGGCGCTACGCGGCGCATGCGCTGATGATGCCTTACCAGGCTTTCCACGCGGCGGCCGTTCGTGCCCGCTACGATATCGACGTGCTGCGCTCGCGCTTCGGCGTTTCCTTCGAGCAGGCGGCCAACCGGCTGACCACGCTGCAGCGGCAAGGCGCCTCGGCCGTGCCGTTCTTCATGCTGGAGATCGACAATGCCGGCAATCGCTTCCGCAAAGCCGGCAGCCTGGGCTTTCCGCAAAGCCGCTTCGGTGGCGCTTGTCCCAAGCTTCCCGTGCACGTCGCCTTCAGCCAGCCCGGCCAGATTTTCGTGGAAGCGGTGGAAATGCCCGACGGCGCCGAGTTCCTCTGCATCGCCCGCACGCTGGAAGGGCCGCAAGGCGCGTTCTCCGAGCGGCCGCGCCGTACTGCGCTGCTGCTGGGGTGCGACATCGGCTTTCGCGACGACATCGTCTACGGTGCGGCACTTCCCGGCCCGACGGCCGGAAAAGGCGGAGCTGGCGCGGTAGCGGCGACGCCGGTCGGGCCCGCCTGCCGGCTTTGCGAGCGCGTCGGCTGCCTGACGCGCGCCGAGCCGCCGGTGACGCGCCCGCTTGGCCTCGACGAGATGGTGACAGGCCTGAGCGCCTTCGATTTCCAGTGACGCTTCGCAAGGCGGACTTGCCACAATCGCCGCCGGTCTCTGGATCACGCCGGACCCGCGCCTTTGCGTTACGCGAATAAGGTACGTTTTTGTCGTCCCCTGCGCATTCTGCCGTTCTCAAAACCTCGACAGTCGTACCCATGACCGACACAGCATCATCGCCGATCGCTCGTTCATCGACCGTCCCGCAGCGGGAGGAGCGCATCGGCTTCCTGCTCGTGTTCCTGTCGGCATTGATGTGGAGTTTCGGCGGCACGATCGCCCGCTTCATCACCGCCGGCGACAGCTGGACGGTGGTGTTCTGGCGTTCCGTGTGGGCGGCCGCCTTCCTGCTCTGCTTCATGGTCTGGCGTGACGGCTGGCGCGGCATGCTGAGGTCGTTTCGCGGCATGGGCCTGCCTGGCCTTGCCGTGGGCTTCTGCTTCGCCACCGCGTCGACCTCTTTTGTCGTGGCGCTTGCCTACACCACCGTCGCCAACATCCTGTTGATGCAGGCCGGCGTGCCGCTGCTTGCGGCGCTGTTTGCCTGGGCGCTCTTTCGCGAAAGAGTGGCGGTCGCGACCTGGCTGGCGATTGCCGCCGTCATCGCCGGTGTCGCCATCATGGTGTCGGAATCGCTCGATGGCGCCGTTTCGCCCATGGGCGACGGGCTGGCGCTGCTGATCGCCGTCATGTTCTCGATCGCCACGGTCATCACCCGGCGCTTCTCCAGCGTGCGCATGACGCCGGCGACCTGCCTCGGCACGATCCTGGCGGCGGGTTTTGCCGCCTCGCAGGCTTCGACCTTCGCCGTATCGGGCATCGACATGGGTTTTCTCTTCGTGTTCGGGGTGGTTAATCTGGGCCTTGGCCTCGCTTTCTTCGCCACCGGCGCGAGGCTGATCCCGGCCGCCGTCGCCGCGCTGTTGGGTACGTTCGAGCCGATCCTCGGGCCGATATGGGTGTGGCTGATCCACTCCGAGGTGCCGTCGGGCCGCACCATCGTCGGCGGCGCGGTGGTGGTCACGGCGCTGCTCGTCCATATCGGACTGGAGTTCAAGCGACAGACGCGGCCAGTCAGGGCAGGGGTCACCGGCGTGCCGTCGCCGAATTGATGCGGCGCCCTAGCTTTGCCATTGACAAGTTCGCTGCCGCGCGGGCAGGCTGGGACCACGGCAACAACAAGACAGGCTTATCTTGCCAAGTCTCCCCGGCGACCCGATCGAGACCGGATCACATCCCAGTATTTCTGCCTGCGCGGCGGCGAAAGCTTCTGACGATGCGGCGACTCCTTCCAGCCCAGGACAGTGGCGCGCGAGCATCGCTTGCGACAGCCGGCGGCGCGGCAATTGGCGCTTGTCGCCTCCTGGAAAGCTCAATAGTCTGAAGCAAATGCCCGGCCGCGCGGATACCGCGACGCGCCGGCGATGGAACACTCACAAAGGAGAATAGCATGATCCGCAAAGCGCTCTGGCTTTCGGCGACTTCGGCATTTCTGGCGCTCTTTACGCTCGGCGGCCACGCCGAGGACCGCGTCGTCAATGTCTTCAACTGGTCGGACTATATCGACCCCTCGGTCATCGACGATTTCACCAAGCAGACCGGCATCAAGGTGGTCTACGACACGTTCGATTCCAATGAGATCCTGGAAACCAAATTGCTTGCCGGCGGCAGCGGCTACGACGTCGTCGTCCCGAGCGGCAATTTCCTTGCCCGCCAGATCCAGGCCGGCGTGTTCCAGAAGCTCGACAAGTCGAAACTGCCGAACCTCTCCAACATGTGGGACACGGTTTCGCAACGGACCGCGAAATACGATCCGGGCAACGAATATTCAATCAATTACATGTGGGGCACGGTCGGCCTCGGCTACAACATCAAGAAAGTGCAGGCAGCGCTCGGCACCGACAAGATCGACAGCTGGGACGTGTTCTTCAATCCGGAAAAGCTGGCCAAGCTGAAGGATTGCGGCGTCTATGTCCTGGATTCGCCGACCGACATCTTCCCGACCGCCTTCAAATATCTCGGCATCAATCCTGAGACCACGTCGCCGGACGATTTTGCCAAGGCCGAGGAATTGATGATGAAGATCAGGCCCTACATCAGGAAGTTCCATTCCTCCGAATACATCAACGCTCTGGCCAATGGCGATATCTGCCTGGCGGTTGGCTGGTCGGGCGACGTGTTCCAGGCGCGCAACCGCGCCGAGGAGGCCAAGCAGGGCGTCGAGATCGGCTACGCCGTGCCGAAGGAAGGCGCCGAAATGTGGTTCGACCAGATGGCTATCCCTGCCGATGCGCCGCATGTCGCCGAGGCGCATGAGTTCCTGAACTATATGATGAAGCCGGAGGTGATCGCCAAATCGTCGAACGCCGTGCTCTATGCCAACGGCAACAAGGCTTCCCAGCAATTCGTCGACAAGGCGCTTCTGGAGGATCCCGCTGTCTACCCGGACGCCGCGACCTTGCAGAAGCTCTTTACGATCTCGCCCTACGATCCCAAGACCCAGCGCGTCATCACGCGCACCTGGACCAAAATCGTCACCGGTCAGTAGTCAGTCCGAGGAGGCCCGGCAGTCACCCTGCCGGGTCTCCTTCTTTTCGATGGGGCAAAGCAGCAGGACGGAGTGGGCACATGAAATCGCTTGGCAGCATCCGCAGGGATTTCGCGCCTTGGAACGATCCGAACGCCAAGCCATACATCCAGTTCGACAATGTCTCCAAGAAGTTCGGCGACTTCACCGCCGTCAACAACCTCTCGCTGACCATATTCGAGCGTGAGTTCTTCGCCCTGCTCGGCGCCTCCGGTTGCGGAAAATCGACGCTGCTCAGGATGCTCGCCGGCTTCGAGGAGCCGACGGCCGGCCGCATCCTGCTCGACGGCCAGGATCTGCGCGGCATCCCGCCTTATCGCCGGCCGGTCAACATGATGTTCCAGTCCTATGCCCTGTTTCCGCATATGACTGTGGAGAACAACATCGCCTTCGGCCTCAAGCAGGAAGGGATGGCCAAGCCAGACGTCGAAAGGCGCGTCGCCGAGATGCTCAAGCTGGTCAAGCTCGAGCAGTTCGCCAAGCGCAAGCCGCACCAGCTCTCCGGCGGCCAGCGCCAACGTGTCGCGCTCGCCCGTTCGGTCGCCAAGCGGCCGAAGGTGCTGCTGCTCGACGAGCCGCTCGGCGCGCTCGACAAGAAGCTGCGCGAGGAGACGCAGTTCGAACTGATGGACCTTCAGCAGGAACTCGGCCTCACCTTCGTCGTTGTCACCCACGACCAGGAAGAGGCCATGACCATGGCCGACCGTATCGCCATCATGGACAAGGGCGAGGTCATGCAGGTCGCGACGCCGGCGGAAGTCTACGAGGCCCCGGCGTCGCGCTTCGTCGCGCATTTCGTCGGCAACGTGAACATGTTCGAGGGCAAGGTTGCCGAACGGACGGACAAGACGGCGCTCATCACCGGAGCGACCGGCGCCCAGATCCTCGTCGAGAATGCCGGCAATGCCGCCGCCGCGGGCGCCGATATCGTCTTCGCGATCAGGCCGGAGAAGATCAAGGTGTCGTCCAAGAAGCCGGCCGAGGGCGTCAATGCGCTGGAGGGCGAGGTTTACGACATCGCCTATCTCGGCGACATGACCGTCTACCACGTCCGGCTGGACGACGGGCAGCTCGTGCGGGCAAGCGCCTTGAACGCAGCGCGCATCACCGAGGACCAGCTGACCTGGAACGACCGCGCCTGGGTCTCTTTTCGGCCGGATGCCGGCGTCGTGCTGACGCGGTAGGGGGCTGACATGTCCGACATCGCCGCCACCGACGCCGCCCTACCGGCCGCGGCAAAACCGTTGCTGGCGCGGCTGGGCGCCGGCTTCGTCAATCGTCTCGTCATCTTCATTCCCTATCTCTGGCTGCTGTTCTTCTTCCTCGTCCCCTTCATCATCGTCTTCAAGATCTCGTTGTCGCAGACGGCGATCGCCATGCCGCCCTATACGCCGGTGCTTGATTTCAGCGACGGCATCTCCGGCTTCTTCGCGGGCTTTCGCGATCTCAACTTCGACAACTATGCCTGGCTGACGCAGGACGCGCTCTACTTCAACGCCTATGTCACCAGCTTGATCATCGCGGCGATCTCGACCGTGCTGACGCTGATCGTCGGCTATCCCATAGCCTACGGCATGGCCCGCGCGCCGGCGACGATCCGCCCGACCTTGCTGATGCTGGTCATCCTGCCGTTCTGGACCTCGTTCCTGATCCGGGTCTATGCCTGGATCGGCATCCTGAAGCCCGAGGGGCTGCTCAATCAGTTGCTTCTGTCGCTGCATCTGATCAACCAGCCGCTGGTCATCCTCAACACCTATACGGCGATTTTCATCGGCATCGTCTACTCCTACCTGCCGTTCATGGTGCTGCCGCTCTATTCGTCGCTGGAAAAAATGGATTATTCGCTGATCGAGGCGGCCAAGGACCTTGGTTGTCCGCCGACCAGTGCATTCTGGAAGATCACGTTCCCGCTGTCATTGCCCGGCGTCATCGCCGGCTGCCTGCTGGTGTTCATTCCGGCGGTCGGCGAATTCGTTATTCCCGATCTGCTTGGCGGTTCGCAGACGCTGATGATCGGCAAGACGTTGTGGAACGAGTTCTTCGCCAATCGCGACTGGCCGGTCTCTTCAGCTGTCGCCGTCATCCTGCTGCTGTTGCTGACGGTCCCGATCATGATCTTCCAGCAGGCCCAGGCGAAGGCGCAGGAGCAGGACAAATGAACAGCAGCTGGAGCCGCTTCAACATCACCTCGATCGTGCTCGGTTTCGCCTTCCTCTATCTGCCGATCGTGCTGCTCATCGTGTTCTCCTTCAACGAATCCAAGCTGGTCACCGTCTGGGGCGGCTTTTCGACCAAATGGTACGTGTCGCTGTTCCACAATCAGGGCCTCATGGACGCCACCTGGGTGACGGCGCGCGTCGGCGTCATTTCGGCCACGGCGGCGACCGTGCTCGGCACGTTGGCGGCGCTGACGCTGACACGCTACACGCGTTTCCGGGGCAGGGTACTGTTCTCCGGCATGGTGTTCGCGCCTTTGGTCATGCCCGAAGTCATCACCGGCCTGTCGCTGTTGCTGCTCTTCGTCGCTGTCGGCCTCGACCGGGGCTTCCTCACCGTCACACTCGCACACACCACCTTGACGATGTGCTTCGTCGCCGTCGTCGTGCAGTCGCGCCTCGTATCTTTCGACCGCTCGCTCGAGGAGGCGGCGATGGATCTCGGCGCGCCGCCGGTCAAGACATTCTTCCAGATCACGCTGCCCGTCATCCTGCCCGCGATCGTGTCGGGGTGGATGCTTGCCTTCACGCTCTCGCTCGATGACCTGGTCATCGCCAGCTTCACCTCGGGGCCGGGTGCGACCACGCTGCCGATGAAGATCTACAGCCAGGTTCGTCTCGGCGTGACGCCGGAGATCAACGCCGCCTGCACCATTCTGATCGCGGTCGTCGCGGTCGGCGTCATCGTCGCTTCGCTTGCCAATAAGCGTCGCGAGGTCCAGCGCCAGCGCGACGAGCAGGCCGCCCAACGCGGCTGAGCATGATCCCGAAAAGTGGGCACCGGTTTTCGGGCGAGATCATGCCCGAATAGGCTGAGCATGATCCCGAAAAGTGGGAACCGGTTTTCGCGGACAAACGGTTCCGTTTGTCCAGAGATCATGCTTGAACAACGAGGCCGAAAGGCTGCTTATTCGCCCGACACGCCGCGGTTGATCGGCGAAATGAACGGCGTGCTCCATGTCCCCCCAACGAAGAAGGACGATTGCTTGGGGCCTTGTTGGCCGTTTGCCTGCGTGGCGACCTGGTCCGGCTGGATGACACCGCCTGACAGCGCCAGCCCCCGTCCGGCATAGGAGGCGATGCCGGAAAGCCAGATCTTGTACTTCGCCGAATTGGCTTCGGCCTTGTCCAGCCTCGCCACGCCTTTCGAGATGGTGGCCTTCAGTTCGGCGCCATCGATCGGCAGTGTCCCGTCCGAGACGTCGTCAAGTGCGAAGAAGCCGCCCTGTTCGGTATGCTTGAGAAAGGCCGGCAGGTTGAATTTGCTGAGCGCGCCTGGCCCGAAGGTCGCCGAAACCGAGCCGTCGGCGGTTTCGAAGATCGAGTCCCAGGTCCTGCCGGGCCCTTTGAGGATGACGGACACGGTCCCCGTGCCGACCGGCACCAGCCGCGTCATCCCGGCCGCCGTGCCGAAAGCGCCGCCATCGATATCGGAAGCCAGCAGCCGGATCTCGACCTGGCTGCCCTCGGGCTTGCGGTCGAAGCGAAGGCTGCTCTGGATGTTGCCGCCAAAGGCCGAGGCATCGGAAATGTCGAAAACGGACAGGCCATCCTTGACCTGCGCCGTGGCGGCGACGTCGGCAAGCTGGATGGAGCCTGCCGTGGCGTGCGCCGCCGACAGCCTGAGGTCGAGATTGACCCGGTCGGCGAAATTCGTGTCGACTTCGCTTGGACCTGCCCCGCTTGCCGGCCCGAGCGGCGTGAAGGCGGACAGGAACGACCTCAGATCGAGCGTGTCGAAGGCGAGCGTGCCGGAGATCACCGGCTGTGCGTCGCCAAGCGACAGGTCCAGCGCACCCATGCCTGGGTTATTGTCGAGGGAGAGTGCGGTGTTCTCGAATTTGACGCGCCCCGCCGTCGCGGTCACCTTGCTCGAGATGCTGACGGAGCCGATCGCGGCGCCCGGCGCGATATCGGCCTGCGACCATTCGAGCACACGCCGCAACGAGGGCGCTGAAAACTTGGCCTGGCCGTCGAAATAGGCGTTTTCGGACATGCTGGCCGTGCCGTCGAAGGAGAAGGTGGCGGGCGCCGCCTTGAACGACAGGGTGAGCGGCGCCATGCCGCCGGCAAACAACACCAGCGGCTTCGGCGATGCGGCATCCACGGCGACGCTTTCGCCGCGCCAGATGCCGGTCGCCGAGAGCGTCGCATTGCTGTTCATCGCCGCCCATGTCGCCTGGCCGCTCAGGCTACTCAGCACCTCTTCGTCCTTGCCGTTGACGGACGCCACCATGCGGCCGTCCCTGAACTCCACCGTGCCGAAAGTGTCGGCCGGTAGCTTGTCAAGATCGGGTTTGGCGGGGTCCGCACCGACCACGCCGCGCGCCACGTCGATGGCGCGTGCGATGCGGCCGCCGGTCGGAGCGGTGGGCAGGAACAGGCCGCTCGCCGTGCGCTGGACCCTGATCGTCGGCCGCACCAGCCGCGCCGTGGAAAACACCACGTCGCCGCGCAGCGCCGCCATGGCCGAGAGGTCGACCTCGACCCGTTCGGCCTCGACGACCGGCGGTGCGTCGACGTCGGTCCACTTCGAAAGCGTCACATCCGTCAGGATCGCCCGGAAGTTCGGCCAGACCTCGATGCGCGGCGAGCCTTCGATGGCAACCCGGAAACCGCTCCAGGCACTCAATTCCCAGGCGATACGATCGCGCACGATACGCGTCGAAGCGATCAGCGGCAGGGCGGCGACCACCAGCGCGATGACGATCACGGCAGCGCCGATCGCCCATGTTCCGCGTCGGATCAAAGATGATGGCATATCGCCCCGTATGCTTTCGTTCCGACAAAAATCGTCCGGCGGGTGTAAACCCGGTCGTCACCACGACTTCCAGTCGTCACTACGACTTCTAGTCGTCACTACGACTTAGGGTCGAGGCATTTCAAGTCTTTATGGCCCGGCGATGGCATTTGCGCACATCTGGACGCCTCGGCCGAACAAAATCTTGCTCTGCTGCGGCGCAATATGCATAAGCGGTGGCGATCCTGGGAGGACCCATCATGGCTGCCGAAGTACCACTCTGGACCCCGACGCAGGACCAGATTGACGCTGCGCCGCTGACCGCCTTCATGAAGGCCGCCGCTGCAAAAAGCGGCATATCCGTGACTTCCTATGCCGACCTTCACCGTTGGTCGGTGGCGGACCGCGAAGCGTTCTGGAGCCTGGTCTGGGATTTTTGCGGCATCGTCGGCGACAAGGGCAGCGCCGAAAGCGAGCGTGTGCTCGTCGCTGGCGAGAAGATGCCGGGAGCGGCCTTCTTTCCCGACGCGATGGTGAATTTCGCCGAGAACCTCCTGAAGAAGACCGGAGCAGGAGAGGCGATCGTGTTTCGCGGCGAGGACAAGGTCGAGCGCCGGCTGTCCTGGAACGAACTGCATGCGCTCACCTCGCGCTTCCAGCAACTCTTCTTGTCGCTCAAGGTCAAGAAAGGCGACCGTATCGCTGCGATGATGCCCAACATGCCGGAAACAGTCGCCGCCATGCTCGCGACCGCCTCTATCGGCGCGGTGTGGTCGTCCTGCTCACCGGATTTCGGCGAGCAGGGCGTTCTCGACCGGTTCGGGCAGATCGAACCCGTCGTCTTCATCGTCCCCGATGGTTACTGGTACAACGGCAAGGCGATCGAGGTCGCCGACAAGATCGCCGCGGTGGCCGCAAAGCTGGGCACTGTCCGCAAGGTGGTGGTCGTTGACTATCTCGGCACCTCGGCCGATGTCGCTGATACGATCGAAAAGGCCGTGGCGATGGAAGAGGCGCTGTCGCCCTTCGCGGTCAGGCAGGTCACCTTCGAGCGGCTGCCGTTCGCGCATCCGCTCTACATCCTGTTCTCGTCCGGAACGACCGGTATTCCCAAATGCATTGTCCATTCGGCCGGCGGAACGCTGATCCAGCACCTCAAGGAACATCGCCTGCACGCAGGCCTGCTCGACGGCGACCGCTTCTTCTATTTCACCACCTGCGGCTGGATGATGTGGAACTGGCTGGTGTCGGGCCTCGCTTCGGGCGCGACGCTGCTGCTCTATGACGGCTCGCCCTTCTACCCCAACGGCAATGCGCTGTTCGACTTCGCCGACGCCGAGAAGATGACCTTCTTCGGCACCTCGGCGAAATTCATCGATTCGGTACGCAAGGCCGGCCTCAAGCCGATCCAAAGCCATGATCTGTCAACCGTGCGCGCCATCTCCTCGACGGGCTCGCCGCTGTCGCCCGAGGATTTCCGCTTCGTCTACGACGGGATCAAGAAGAATGTGCATCTGGCATCGGTCTCCGGCGGCACCGACATCGTTTCCTGCTTCGTCCTCGGCGTCCCGACTGAACCGGTATGGACCGGCGAGATCCAGGGACCAGGCCTCGGCCTTGCTGTCGACGTCTGGGACGACGACGGCAAGCCGGTCAGGCAGGAGAAAGGCGAACTAGTCTGCACCAAGGCGTTCCCGGCAATGCCGATCGGCTTCTGGAACGACCCCGAGGGCAAGAAATACCGGGCTGCCTATTTCGAGCGCTTCGACAATGTCTGGTGCCATGGCGACTTCGCCGAGTGGACCGCTCATGGCGGCATGATCATCCATGGCCGCTCCGACGCGACGCTCAATCCGGGTGGTGTGCGCATCGGCACGGCGGAGATCTACAATCAGGTCGAGCAGATGCCGGAAATCCTGGAGGCGCTCTGTATCGGTCAGGATTTCGACAATGACGTGCGCGTGGTGCTGTTCGTGCGGCTGGCCGCCGGCGTTCAGCTCGACGAGGATCTGGAGAAGCGCATTCGGGCGAAAATCCGCGCCGGCGCCAGCCCGCGCCACGTGCCGGCCAGGATCATCGCCGTGTCAGACATTCCTCGCACCAAATCGGGCAAGATCACCGAGCTTGCGGTGCGCGACGTCGTGCATGGCCGCGCCATCAAGAACAAGGAGGCGCTCGCCAATCCCGAGGCGCTCGAGCTGTTCAGAAACCTGCCGCAATTGGCCGAGTGACCGCCCGCCCGGCATGGTTAATCAAATCTGCCGCGCGAATTTACCTAGATTTCACGAGTGGTACACATTCGTAAATTTTTTCGGGACCTGGTAAGGACTTGTTAAGGCCCGGCGTCGATAGTCGCACGTAACTTGAGGGAGAAATCCCGTTCCTCAGCCCCCGGAGGATCTGAATTCGCTCAAGCCCCCGTTGTGACAGCAAATCCCATCTTTCAAGGCGTCCTGTTGGGCGCCTTTTCTTTTCCAGGCGGCTGGATGGACGGGAGCTTGCCTATTCCGCAAGCACGCGCGTCGACGGGAACGCGATCTCGACCAGGGTTCCTTCGCCGGGCGTCGAGGTGATGATAAAACGGGCGCGGTTCGCTTCAACCATCGCCTTGGTCAACGGCAGGCCGAGACCGGTGCCGTCGCCGCGCCCCCGTTTCAATGCATTGATCTGTTTGAACGGCTTCAACGCCTGCTCGATCTCGGCTTGGCTCATACCGATGCCGGTGTCGCGCACGCGCATGACGACATCGCCCGAGGTCTCATAGGCGGTCGAGACGATCACCTGGCCGCCGGCCTGGGTATAACGGATGGCGTTCGACAGGATGTTGAGGGCAATCTGGCGCACGCTGCGCAGGTCCGCCACCACTTCCGGCAGTCGCGACGCGAAGCTGGAGCGAATGATGACGCGCTCGCGGTTGGCCTGCGGCTGCATCATCGCCACCGTCTCGGCCAGTGTGTCGTTGAGCGACACCGCTTCATAGGCCATTTCCTGCTGGCCGGCCTCGATCTTGGAGATATCGAGAAGGTCGTTGACGAGATCGAGCACATGATTGCCCGATCGGTTGATATCGCGCAGGTAATCGCGGTAGCGGTCATTGGCCACCGGCCCGAATTTCTCGTCCACCATCAGTTCGGAAAAGCCGATGATGGCATTGAGCGGCGTACGGATCTCGTGGCTGATGCGGGCGAGGAAATCCGTCTTCTGCGAGGAGGCGCGCTCGGCCACCGCACGCGCCTGGGTCAGGTCCTCCTCGGCCCTCTTCCACTGCGTGATGTCGCGCACCACCGCGCAAAACCCGCTGTCGTTGGGCAGCCGGCCGATGGTCATGAACAGCGGAATGAAGCGGCCCTGCGCCTCGCGGCCGATGACTTCGCGGCCGTCGTTCAGGACGCTCGCCACGCCGGGCTCGGACAGGCCGTCGAGATAATCGCGCGCCGCGCGCTGGCTTTCGATGGCGAACAGCGAGGCGAACGGCTTGCCGGTCACGTCGTCGCTGTCGAAGCCGAACAGCGCCTCGGCTGGACGGCTTATGGAACGAATCGCGCCGTCACGGCCGATCAGCACGACGCCGTCGGTGGCGGTATCGATGATGGTGCGCATCTCGGCGATGCGCGCCTTGAGCTCGGAAATATCGGGCTGCGTCTGCTCGTCGCCGGCCGCATGCAGTGCCGCCGGTGCCTCATCCTCGCCCGAACGGCGCACCACCAGCATCAGCGCCTTGCCGTCGCGCCACGGAACCGAACGCAGGATAGCCTCGATTGGAAATTCCTGCCCGCCATGCGTCTTCAGCCGCAACGCCCGGTCCGCGCCCTCGGCGGCGCCGTCATGGCCATAGGGATCGGCAAACAGCGCGCCCAGCCCGCCGGCGTCCGCCAGTTCATCGAGCGTCTCATAGCCTGTCAGGACGAGAAACTCCTCGTTGGCGTAATGAAGTTCATCCCCGGAATGGATGAGCAGCGGCACGGGCAGCTTGCTCAGGAGCGAGGTGTCGGGAGCCTTGCTCTCGTCTCCGACCGCAAAGGCCGACGGCACGAACCCTTCGAGCTTGAGCGGAGGCACTTTGAGGCGTGGCCGCTCGACCGGAGCCTCCACCGCGTCGCTTGTGCCGGCGGCCCCCTCGGCGGTTGCGGCCTGCTCATCGGTCGCGGACGCTTCCTCGTCCCCGACCCAGTCCTCACTGTCCTCGGCATCGCGAAAATCGGCCGATGTCATGCTCTCGTCGTCGGCAATGTCATCGTTGGCGCCGGCGACGGTCGGTTCGCCTGCCGCCGCGACGGGCTCTTCGCTCTCCCGTTCCGTCTGCGCCGCCGCCGGTTCGGAAGCCGGGGTCTCGTCATTGTTGTCGGCGATCGGCGCTGGTTCCTCGCTCCGCTCGGCATAGTCGAGCAGCGAACCCGTCACTCCGGCTACCGTGTCGGCGGGCTCCTCATCAGCCGTTTTGTCCGGCCGTTCGCCATCGAGCCGGGCGAGATCCTCTGCATCCTCGGCATCGACATCGGTTTCGGACGGCTCGGCCGGTGCGGCTTCGCCCTTTGGCGCAAGGTTTTTGCGGGCGTCCGCTGGTTTCTCGGACGGCCCCGCCGGCGTTGCCGCCTCCGGTTGCCCGGCATCGTCCGGACCCGGTCTTTCGGCCTCCGGCTCGGCCGGGCTGCTTTCCTTCTTCAGCCGCTCGCCGATCTCGCGGAAGGCGCTGCGTTCCAGGGTCGACAGACCCTTGTCGTTAGCCGGCTGGCGATGTTCGGCCAGACGGATCACCTTGTCGGCAAAGCGGCGTTCAGGCTTCGGCACGATGGTCAGCGCCGGCACCTCGCCCCGGAACGGGTCCGATGGCTTCAACTCCTCGGTCTTCGGTTCCTCGGGTGCGGGTTCGACCGGTTCCGATGCCGGGGGTGCCTCGCTGTTGGGCACCAGCGCCATGCCGATCGCTTCAGGATCGACGACGGCGTCGCCGGCGCGGGCGACGCCGAAACCGCGGAAGCCCTCGAAGGCACGGCTGCGGCCATAGACGGGCAGGGCCGCCAGGTCGACGGGGATCTTCAGGTCCGTGCCGACGACCGGCCAGAGCACGGAACGGCCGGACCAGGTGTCGCGCCGCTCCAGGAGACCGGCGATCTCGCCGGACGCATCCAGCCCGAAGGCCGCCGCGACGTCCCTGAAGCGCCGGCCGATGACATCCGCTGCCGGCTTGCCGACGACGTCGGCGAATTCCGGCGACAGCGCGCTGAACCTGCCCTCGGCGTCGGTGCGCCAGACGAAACGCATCGGCGCCGCCGTGCGATCCACGGTCCTGGCGGCCGGGGCTGCCAGGGCAGGTAGAGGCTGGACATCGTGCTTCGCGTTCTCGGCTGGACCTTCGGCGACAGCCGGCGAAGGTGCAGCTTCGGCGTCCGGCGCGGCTGGGCCGCGCGCATGCCTCCGGTCCTCGCCGGCATTGAAATACCAATGGTCGTGCTGTGCCCGCGTACCGTTTGCCGCCGGTTGTCCGGATTCTGCCGCCGCCGGTTCCTGCACGGCCGCTTCGGCAGCGGCTTGTGCCTCCGGTTCCGAGATATCCTTGGCGACGGCCTGTGAGCGGTCACGTCCTTCGGAACGCTCGGCCGCTGGAGTCCCCTCCGCCAGCGCACCGTCGTCGAGCCTGTTTTCGTCGATCACCACCAGCAAATGCCGCTCAGGCGTCAGTCGGGCGAGACCCGCCGGATAGGATGTGCCGCCGCCCGGAACCAGGCGCTTGACGATGCGGTCGCCCTCATTCGCGACATCGGCCACCAGCGCGGCCAGCGTCGCGGGCTCGATGCCGAGCTGCGAAAAGCTCTCCGATGCCGCTTCGACATTGCCGCTGGCGTCGATGAAGGCGATGAAATGGCCATCTTCCGTGAAGCCGCTGATGGCCCTGCCGGCGATTTCGGCTGCACTGCGCGAGCCGGTCTGGGCCGCCGGCACCGCCAGCATGATGGCGTTCTCGCCGTCGGGCAGCGCCACAGCACTTGCAATGAAACCGATGGCGCGGCTGGACATGCCGGTCGCCAGCCTGACCGTGATGGTGCGGTCGCTGCCGATGTCGGGAAATCCACTGGTTGCCATGATCTGGCGGCGGGCGATCAGCGGCAGCCGTGCCTCGGCGCCGATGATGCTTTCGATGTCGGGATAGCCGAACACCGCGGCACCCGGTCCATTGGCCCAGATCACCTGCTCCAGATTCGCCGACAGGATCGCGATCGCGTCGCCGGCGGCGAAGCGCTGGCGGACCGCGTCGAGCACGGCGACGTCGAGAAAGGAATATTCGGACGGCATGCGCTGGCGAAATCCTCATGCAGCGGGCATTTTTTGCAGTTAACGCTTTGTTAATAAAAGCCGGCGGCGCGAAGGTCCACAAGCCAGAACGTGCATAGGCCTGAATTTCGGCTCTTGGTTAACAGCCGAGACGGAATTTATGGTGCAGTGCAACAAAGATTGCAATGCACAAAAATTGCCTTTATATTGCCATCATACATGAACGAGACGGCTTTCCGTCAAAGCCGCTACCGCTGAAAAGGATGGAAAATGTCCAGGACCAAGACTGCCGAGACCATCGAAAACGTTGAATTCCCGAGCTTTGACGCTTCCAAGGCCACCGACCAGATCCGCGCTTTCGCCGAGAAGGGCGTTGAGCAGTCGAAGGAGGCTTACGCCAAGCTCAAGACTGGCGCCGAGGAGACCCAGAAGGCCCTGGAATCCACATACGAGTCCGCCAAGACCGTTTCCAGCGACCTGTCGCTCAAGACCGTTGCCGCACTGCGCGCCAATGCCGAAGCGGGCTTTTCGCATCTCGAGGCGCTGATCGGCGCCAAATCGCTGTCGGAAGTCGTGGAGCTGCAGACCGCGTTCCTGCGCAAGCGCGTCGAAATGACCGTCGAGCAGGCCAAGGAGTTCCAGACCGTCGCCTCCAAGGCGGCCGAGGATGTCTCCAAGCCGATCAAGACCGTTTTCGAGAAGGCGATGAAGGACATCAAGGCCGCCTAGTAGTTGCGCATGATCAGAAGATGTAACAAAAGGTCGCATTTTCTTTGAAATGATCGTGTGTATGATGGCAGCCATCAACGAATACCCGGTCGGCGGAACCTCCTCCCTCCGCCTCCGGGGTGACCAGCCAGCACCTCCTCCCGCTGGCTCGTAACAGGAAAAGGCCGGCACCTCCTCCCGCCGGCCTTTTTCTTGTCCGCAGATCCGCTTCCATGTGGGCAAGTGACCTTTGCTTTGCAAAAGCCTTGAATTAAAATCCATAAGCCCGTAAGGACGCATCGCCGAACGACAGAGCGCTCGAGGGGACTATGTTCCGCCGATCCCGCTCAGGCAGACGTGCCGTTGTAGCTCAGCTGGTTAGAGCGCCGGATTGTGGATCCGGAGGTCGCTGGTTCGATCCCAGCCAACGGTACCATCATTTCCATCAATGAAATCAGTCTCTTACGGAGTGGCAAACTTTGCCGCTCCAGCGCTTTCGTGTCGCGTCATGTTGCAACTGGCTCCCGTTGATTTCCAAGGGTTTCCAACAGCCCTCCGCAAATCCATGCGACATGTCCGCGACATGAAAAAAGCCCGCCACCGTGAGGCAGCGGGCTTCAAGTGTCCGAAATAGCAATTGATTAGGCGGCTGCTTTGCGCTCGCTCATGAGCTTGTGGTGGCAGGCCGCCGCTGTCTCGGTCAATCGCTTTGCCTGATCACGGGCGATCCATAAAAGCTGCTGGACCTTAGCGTCTTCGCTCTCGACCGCGACATCAAAAATGGTCTCCAAGAGCGTCGAGAGATTGCAGATGTCGCCCTCAAGGTCGTTCAGGTTGTCGCTCGGGCCGGTCATAGCGACACCAGCACTTCCTGCGAATCCATGTCGTCTGGCCACATGACACGCTCGCCAGCGATATCAGGGCAAGGCTCGGCGTCGCCGTTCTCCTCGTTGTCGCAGTTGTCTTGCTCCAGATCATCGAGGCAGCCTAGCGACGGCTCGTCGTCGGCCGTGTCCTCCAGATCGCAATCGGCTTCCATGAGGTCCAGTGCGGTAATCAGGCTCATGGCGCGGTCCAAGAGGTCATTCAGGCGCTTCTCGACTTCCTGCCGCCATGTGCGCGGGTCTACTCCCTGCGGCATCCCGTAGGGCTTCAATATCCTAACATGTGCGTTCATTGGGTTTCTCTGGATTACAGGCTTCTCAAGGCCTGGTGCCAGCGGTCAGCACTGGCGCCGGGAAGTTGAGAACATGGCCAGAGACCATGCGCGACGGCCTTTCCCTTTCGGGTATTGTATTGCCGTCGCCTTCCCGGCATAGTGGTGCCGGTCGCGCTGACGGCAAATCAGCACGGTCGTTTCGTTGGTCGATATTGATCCCGGCAAGGATCGCCTCGCCCAACGCTCTGGTTGCCTAGGCCCGGCAAAGGCCATCGGCGGGAGTTCTCAAGCTCCGCTGGCAACGATGCTCTCATTCGGTTAACAATTCAAGCACGCCCTTGCGGGGGCGAAGCTGTGGGGGCCGAAGTGATGACAGACCGCCAAAAGTTCGCTGCGCTCATGGCCTACGTCCTCGTCGGTGCTGTACTGGCGCACCTGTTCGGCGATGCCATCTTTGACGTCGGTGGCGAGGGGCTGAGTGTTGCAGCCGGCCTCGCCTATTTCGGACTGTTTGCGCTGGTAATGGAGCGGGTGGGTTAAGCTGTCGTCGCACCTGACGCGGGAAGGCGCCAGGCTTCGCTTGACCAAACACTTCATGGCTTTGGCCCCATCACTTTATTGATCGCCCGGTTTCGATCCAGGCCGAGCCACGGCGAACAAACCGCATCACGGTGTTGGTCGTAACAACAGCGTTGACGGAGCCTTGAAGAATGAGACTCCCGCTGTGGACGAGTGTCAAAGCCGCAGAAAATAGCAGCTCAAGGCGCCGCCCCTCCCATGAGTTGTTGACGAAATTGCCGATGCTGGTCACCCCGGTGATGACAAAATAATCACCGTAGCCAGGAAGGCTGATGTTAGCGGCGCTCGCCAAAGGTTCGGTGCCAAAAGAGCCGGCGCCTCGAATAGGCGAGGTTCCGCAGTTTATGAAGCGGATCGTCTCGTCCTGAATTGTCAGGCTTCCGCGCTGAATACTGGATGCGATGTCGATAGCGATGTTGTTCGCGCCGCTGTAGTCGTTGAACGTGATGTCGCTCAAACGGCAAAGCCCCGCTCCGTCGGTTAGCCTGATGCCCGCCGCCGTGGTGTGCAAGGTGTTGTTTCGGACGCGAGCCCCCGTTACCGCAACGTCGCCCAATCCGCAAACGATGCCGGCTGTGTTGTTTGCCCAAACGCTCGGGCCATCCACAAGGACGAAATTCGTCGCACCGCCCGTGGCTATGTTTATGCCTGTGGCATGAGCGGCGGCCTGCTGTCCTATGATGCGAAGATTGCTGGTGCCGTTGATGACGCTCACGCCAGCAGACCCCGCCCGAATGTCGTTGAAGGAACTGTCGGCCGAGTTGTTGACCATCGACACCGATTGAACATTGTCTATGAGATAGCCATTCATATAGCCGTAGAAGAAGTTGTTCGTGACCTTCGTCCAGTCGCTTACGTCCTTCAGCGTCAGGCCGTTGCCGGCCCGCAGACGATTGGCTGTTACAGGAGTGCCGGGCTCTGAATAGGCAGAAAGGAACGGCCAGAAATGACAGCCATTGATCTGACCCACGTCAAAATTGCCCGAAATGTATATGCCGTTCGAGCAGTCGCCCTGCACGCCGTCGATCAACATCCGCTGGCCGCCCGCGCTGTTGATGCCGTATTGGAACCCGAAGATAGAGCACCCGAGAACTGACCAGTTGTCCGTGTCGCCCTGGATCGCCGTCCCCGTCCAAGCCGCCGCCTGCGCCTGCGTCACCGTATTGACGATACCCTCTTTGATGATCACCAAGTCCTTCACGGTGGAACCAGCCGACAGCTTGATCTTGCCGCTTGGCCCCATCACAATCGTCGAACCCTGATTGTAGAAGTCGAAACGGTTGCCGGCGTACCCTTTCCACGGCCCTGTCTGCCCGACCAGCGACCCGCCTTCAGGGACGACGAGGACGTCATTCAGATAGTGGCTGTCTTTCGGCCAGACGATTGTGCGGCCACCGCGCCCGACAAAGGCAGGCGCCGCAAGCAGCGGAACGGTGTCGTTATTGGTGACACCGCCGCCGAGCGCACCGAACACGTGCGCGTTCGCGCCTTGCCCCCGCCAATCATCCTGGCGAACTGCTGTATAAAGGCCGTTGGTGAAGTAGATGCCTTCAGACGTGTCGGCAGTCGCCGCTGCCGCTTCCGCCGTCGAGAGCGATGACGTCAGTGTATAGACGAAAGATCCGTTTCGGCCGCCTTCCGCATGGATGATGAACGCCTTGTCTTTGGCGGGATCGAGCGCCTTGGCCGCCGTGCGATCGGCGACGTAGACCGGCGTGTCGAGGAAATCGCGGACATCGGCCTTTGCTTTGAGCAGATAGCCCGAGGCGTCAGGCTTCGCCACAAGCATGGTGTCAGCAACGACAGCCGGCAGATTGATCGACGCAGCCGAAGCGGCAGCCGAAGCGGCCGATGTCGCCGCAGCCGACGAGGAACCCGACGCAGCCGCAGCCGCAGCCGCAGCCGACGCCTCCAGGGCAATCAACTGTGCGGCATCCAGAAGGATGTTCTGGGTGAACACCAGATTGGTTGAACCGATCGATATCGGGTTGGGGCTCGAGACGTACCAGCCGCTTGAAGCGTAGAGACTCCCGGACGTGACGAGGATTTGCGTACCCATCACAACGTCACGGGTCTTGTTGAAATCCTTCGCCCGGCGCCAGTTGCCGGTGTCTACGATATAGATGCCATTCTCAGAGGCGGAGGTTTGGTCCTTAACCAACACCCGGTCGCCAGTGACCACGGCAACTCCATCAATCGTCTGCTCACCGCTCAGGGTGATGTTGCCGGTTGTCGCGACCTTCACCGGTCCTTTGATTGCCGTCGAGCTACTGAGGCCGTCTTTCAGATCAATCTGAATCGAAGTCATAAAGGGCTCCATCTAAGGGACGGGACGTCATCCGACGTTCCATTGCGCTCTTGCCGAAGGAGCGGATTCGGCTCTGGCTAGATCAAACAGGTAGCCAGGGATTTCATCGCCTCACCAAATGCACTGGCAGTTCGGAATTCCTGGTGCGCAGCGTCGAGCGTGGCCTGGTCTTCCTCCGTCAGCCGGCCGGAGCGAGCGAGATGCATGATGTCCGCTTCCTCACCATAGGCCCCGGTGTTGGGGTTCACGCCGTACTGATCCGCGAGAGCTGCGGCGTTCTCAGTCTTGCCGAGCCTGCCCTGTGCCTCCTGCACACCGCTGGTGCGCGGCTCCGGTGTGGCCTGCGTAGGATCGACCTTGCCGGCAAGGATTGCCTCACCTCGAGCCTTCTGCGCCTCGTAGTACGTGACGAGATCAGGAAGGTTTCGAGTTCGCTCGAGAGTGCCGAGAGGATCAACAACACCGCTCAGGAAGCTGTTCTGATCGAGCCTGGCTCGCAAGCGGTTGTGCGGCCTGTTGGCCTTGGCAAGCCTCTTCTGAAGCTCCGGCAGGCGCGCCTCGGCATCGGCAATCAGCCTCTCGCCAAAAGCCGGCGAGGTCGGGTTGAGAGCCGCCTCGATCGGCCGGCCATTCGGCCCGGTCACCATTTCGGGAACATCAACCGTCGAAGGGTCGAACTTGAGCGGGACAGGTGCGGCCGGAGCTTTACTCTCCACGCCGTCGAAGCCCTTCGCCTGTAGATCGGCAATCAGCAGCGCATCGAACTTGGAAGGGCTGGTGACGGGGTCAAGCTCGGGGTGCTGGTCCTTGATGGTCTGGATCGATATCGCCACATCCTGGATGCCGGCCGCCCTGGTGACAAAAGCAGCCTCGGGCGCCGTTGCCGGGGAAAGATTCGCGGCGTCCGCTGCCACCCTTGCGATCGGCTGAGTGACGTTAGGCGAGAGTTTGATATCCTCTCCGCGTACAAGCGCGTCGATGCCCTCATTCAGGGCAATGCGGGCCTCCTGTGTGGTGCGCAGTGTTGCAAACCTTGCCTCAGCTCCGGCCCGCGCCACGGGATCGATATTCCGGCCGAAAAATCCATGAAGGCCGCCGAAGGCTGAGCCGATCAATGCGGCGGTTGCGACCTGTGAAGTTAGCGCCTCCCACGAAACGTCATCGCCGAATTTCGCACGCGCATTTGCGGTACCTATTCCGAAGACGGCTGTATTGGCGGCGGCATCGAGACCGGCGGTAAGCGCCTCGCCGGCAACGCGGCCAAAGCGACCGATTGCGGCGGCTTTTACCAACGGGCCAGCCACAGGAACATAGTTGATCGGGTCGAGCGCCTGGCCCGCCAGATTGCCGATGAAGGCGCTGAACGGACGCTTCTGCGCATAGAACTCACGCACCTTTTTCAGGTCAGACATTCCAGCAAGGGCAGCGGCGCGCGTCTCGGTCATGCCGGGATCGTATGGGACATCATTCCGGTAGAATGCCGACGCCTTATACTGGTCCTCGGTCAGCGCGCCCATTTCGTCGCGCTTCTGGTCTATCATGCCGGGCGTGACCCACGTCCCTTGCAGATAATCTTGCGGGCTAGTGCCCGGCGGCACATCAAGGCCCTCCGGGTCAAAACCGTACGGAGCATCCTGGCTTGGCGCCGGCAAAGGCACTTGGGACTCCCTCAACACGGTGCCGAGGCCATAGCTATTCATGACGCCTTGCCTGGCGCTCTGTTCTAGTGTGGAAAAGAGGCTCAGCGGCTGCTTGAGTGCCGAGTCGAACAGGGCAGTACGAGACATGCCCTCGTATTGGCCGCGAGTCAGAGCGTTGGAAAAGGCCGTGGCTCCGGGCACGACGCGAGAAAGGCCCAGCGGTATGCTCATCGGATCGGGCATCAACACGCTTTCGGCCGGCTCCGGGCCGTCAAATGCGGGCACATTCTGCTGAATGACGTCAATGATCGGATCGTTGGCCATTCCTCACCTCACCAGCTTGCGGAAGATCGCGGCGGCTGTCGCTGGTGTCTGCTCGTCCAGCCAAAACCAGAATTCGTGCGCGTCGTCCTCGTCCAGGGCGTCAGTCAGGCGCTTGGCGCGGGCGCGGAGCTGCGCCACGTTCTGCGCGGCATCAGAGCCCCATTCCGCAACCAGCACGCTGCCGGCTGGTGTGGCCTCGAACGATTTCACCTCGTTTGGGGTGGCGGGCATGACATAGGCAGGCCCCGCGGCTATTTCAGCGTAGGTGGCTATCCGGGCAGTCTCGGGTACATCACGGTCGAAATGCTCCATGAACACGCGCTGCTCACGATTCCCGCCGATCGTGCGCACGATGTCGGACGCGGTGCGCTGCACATTGACGAGGTGGGCACGGAAACCGCCCATCTCGTCCCAATCCGAAACCAGCCGGCGGCCGGCATCCGAACTGCACAGCGAAATCCGGCTCTGCTCTGCGTCCATGGGCTGGGTCGGATTAACCGAATCCGGGTTTATGGTTGCCTGCTCCGATTGTAGGATTTGCGCATACTCACGGTCCATGCCATCGGCGTAATACCGATCGATGTCAGTGCGCATGACGTGCTGAATCTCAGCCTTACGACCGGCGCCGGCAGGCAAGGAGGCAAAGCCCGCCTGTTCGGCACCGGTCGTAAGGCCTTCACCCGTCGCAGAGCCTGCTCCAGCCGCGCCAGGATTCTCGGATGTGGTAAGTTCGTTGCTCATGCGACCCTCGCCGGATAGAGCTGGGCCAGGAGGCGGGTTGCCAGATCGGCGTTCGCCGTAGGCTGCGTCATCGCGTGGCCATCAGCCTTGCGCTCTACGATGTAGCCGAAGCCGTTCCAGGCGACGCGGTACTTGTCGTCCTCGAAAAGCTTGTCGAAGCGGGCCGGCAAGCTCGTAAGACGTGGCTTGCAGAGCACGGCGCCCTTACCGTCAGCACTCGCGACAATCGCCTCCGCCAGCCAGCTTTCGTCATAGGCGACGATGGTGACGCGATCCAACTTGCGAAGGGCATTCTTGCTGCCGTTCTGGAGCTTCCGCCAAACTGTTGGTTCCTTCAGGTCGTCGGCCACGAAATCAGCGGGGACACGCACCAGATATTCCCGCCAGACAAAGCCGGTGGACTGGAGCGTTACACGGGCAGGATCGATGTCGGGCGCCGATCGCGGGGCGGCCGGAATTTCCGTCGAAAGTTCTGTCTTGCTCATTTTCTGTCGGCTCCTTTCAGGGCGGCCAGGATCTCGTGTTCGGTGATGGACTGTTCGGCTTCCTTCCAACTGCCGGCGAAACGGCTCCAGGCATCCGGAAAAACGATCATCCCGAGCTTGCGGCGCAGCCCGAACAGAGGCTTCAGAGCGCATGTCAGCATGTGGGAGAGCCGTACCTCAGTCTCATGAGGGTCGAGGATGCCGGCACCGCCTGTCTGGTTCAGGGCGCGGACCAGGCCGGCGCAATCACCATTGGCAGCAATCCACTGCTTGCTGGCCTCGCGCAGGTCTATGGCAGCCTTCTCAGCGCGCTCCACAGCCTCAAGGCGTTCCGTGTTGCGGCGCTCAAGCTTCTCCTTCAGGGCGTCAATGCGGGCCTGTCCTGCCGCCGCCGCTTCCATGCGCTGCCGGCGCATCTGCTCGCCCTCGGCGGCAGTGAGCCCGGAAAGCTCACGTTCGACGCCAAGGATCTCCTCCAGATCGAATGGCTTGTCGTCCAGCAAGGCGATTCCATGCATGTGCTTCAGTTCGGTAAGGCGGCTTTCAGCCTCTTGCCTGCGTGCTGCGATATCAGCCATTGCGCGATGGTCCTTTCATGGGCACAGGGCCGTATCGTCCTGTTTTTGCCTTCATGCCGGCGTGGGACAGATTGACGACTGGCGCGCGGCTCCCGCCGCCGTAGTGGTTGGCGTCGGCACGGTTCAGGGAGGGCACATGCATGACGGCTCCGAGCGCCGCATTCGCGAGATCGTCGGAGGCCCCTGACATATGGTCGATGTTGTCTCGCCCGGTGCGCGTCGTGCGCCGCTCAAGCTGCGAAATCTGCCCGACAAGGCGGGTGTTATCGAGAAGCGAGGTGATCCCGCCCATGAGCTGCGGCAGGGCGTCCAGATAGATTTCCGAGCGGGTGCGCTCCGCTGCAACGTAGCGAACGCCTTCCTTTTTGAAGGCTTCCGACACCCAGGCGCCGGCATATCTGTCGCCGGTGGCGCTGGTGATTTTGTAGGTGTTCAGGACACGGCAGAACTCGCCCACAACGTCGTGCGGATCAAAGGGCGGCTTCTGTTCCCGCAGGCAGTCCAAAACGCTCCTGTCGCCTTCCCTGTGGGCAATGCCGAGCGTCATGCTGTCGTGCGCACCGCCGCTCGGATCGCAGAAGGCCACGTAGCGGTATTGCCGAAGATACGGGCGTTCCTTCACCCCGATATCGACGCAGCGTTCCACCACGGCCCGATCAACGAAGGTGGACAGGTCGCCACGGAACTTTGCATCCCATTCGGCGGCGGCTGATTCCGGGTCGTCGCGGTGTGCCTGGTCGATAACTTCCGTGTCGATGGTCGGGTTGAAGACCTTGGTTCCCGCCTGCACCACAAGCACCTGAGCATCGTTCTTGCCGAAGCAATCCCTGTGCTTGGTATAGAGCAGGCCACGTTGCGCGTATGGGCTCGATATGCCGATCAGCATCCCGCCAGTCGTTGCCAATGCAGGCAGTACGGCGCGGTAGGTCTCGACATCGGGCAATGAGGTGGATTCGTCGCGCCAGAAGCCAACTTCGTCAAAGATGCAGGCAATCAGGGTGCGACCGCGAACCGTGCGGTAATTGTTGGTGTGGACGGCGATGGCGATGTTGCCGGCAACCTTGATCTCATCGTTGGTCACGCTCTCGACAAGCTGCGAGAGGATGGGCGAGGCTTCGAAGAAAGCCCGGATGTAGTTGAACACGGCCTGTGCCTGAACACGTGAGGCGGCCAGCACGAGGATGGTTCCGACTTCACCCGGCGCAAGCTTGTTCGAATGGTCATGGAAAGCGGCAATGAAGTCAGCCAGGGCGGCTGCAATGCGCGACTTGCCCGAGCGGCGGCCGATGATGCACCAAAGCTCACGAACGCGCTTGGAAGGCGGCTCCCTGCCACCAGCAACGGCATTGAAGGCGATAAGCTCCTCGGTTGATAGCTCCAGGCCATAGGCAGCGCGCAGGATCGCAATCCATGTGTCCCATGTGGTCGATTGCCCGAGAGCAGCACCGAGCAGGTTCGGATCACGCAATGCCGTGTCGATGGTGATGTTTGCCAAGCTCACGAGGCGGCACCAGCGTACTTGGTGGCGGCATAGTCCTTGAGGCTTGGCGTAATGTCCTTCAGTGCCCGCCGCTCAAGCCCGAGATCAGCCAGGAGGCGGCGCTGCGCATTGGTCAGAGCCATGAACTCGTTGATGTCGATCGGCTCGCCTTCAAGGTAGTTGGCTGCGGCATCCTTCAGCATCGCGCCAAGGCAGGCCACGTTGTCGATAAGCTCCAGCTTCATCACGCTCAGGTTGGGCTTGCCGCCAAGGTCAGCAGCGAGGCTGTCCCGCAGTTCGAACACCACGCGGGCAGCAGTCGTGCGACGGTCGAGATCGTCCAGTGTCTTAAGCCGAACCTTTCCGGCCGGCTTCGGGCTGGACTCGCCTTCCATCTCTGCTGCATCTGCGCTCAATTTTGCGTCTCCAAATCAGTAGCGCCAGACTATCATCGACGCAACATGCTCGCAACATGTCACAAATTATCGTTGAATATCAGGCATTTGCAAAACGACTGTCGGATGAATAATCCGCATGTCTCAAAGGCTCCCAATGGCTACGGAGGCAATAAGCGCGCCGAACAAAAGAGCTTTGAGGCTTTGGGAGTGGTCAGGCAGGCGTCTGCTTGTTGCTAAATTGCTTATGACGGGGCCTGAGGTATGCGGAGCAGAGCTAGGGCTTCTGTCCCCGAGATATAGAGGTAGTGGTGGAATCCGTACTATGGCTAGTAGTGGTGGAATCCGTACTATGGAATGGGCCTGAGAGGTCCGGTTTCCGTACTAAGGCTTGGTACGCTTTCCGATACTGGTGATCTGTTGCAAGCCTAGCTGTTCTTGCCAGCAGTTCGGCCTGTTCAAGTGTTTCAATCCTGCGCCAGTCGTCGGTCGGCTCTGTCAGCCTGGAGGGCCTGTAGGTGAGCCGGTAGAGACTGGGGCGTCTCCACTCTGCATTGCCAGCCCGGCCGCGTTCTGTGATCTCCACAAAGCCTAGTGCGACCACTTCCCGAATTGCCGGGGCGATGGCCTGCCTGTGGATGCCGTATTCCTGAAATTGATCGAAGGTGGTTGGCAGCTTGCCGTTGTCGTCGCCACCATGCGAAGCCAGCTCAATCTCAAGTCGATCTAGAACCCTGTGTCCGGATTGTGAAAGCACGCGATAGGCAGGAGAGCTTTGCATGGCGATCAGCCGCCATGAAAACTGGCCCCCGATCGTTGTGCTTCCCTTTTTGCGCGCCTTTCCTTTGTCAGCCATCGACAGCCTCGCACCGCATGCGGCGATGTTCCCGCTTGTGGTGCAGTGGGCAAAGCCAGGTCACGTCCAGCGGCCTGAGATAGTCGCTGTGGTGGCCGTGCGTTTCCGGGGCGCCGCAAGCCTGACAAGGCTTCCGCTCGATAAGGCCGCGCTTGATTGCAGAGCGCAGGGAAGCATGAGCCCACATCTCAAGAGGATGGGCGGCATTCCACCTTTCCTGCGGCGTTGGCGAGTTGCGACCGTGGCGGGCTTCTGATAGGTTTGCAGAATTGCTGCTTTCGTATCTATTACCGCTCTCGGATGCCAGTCCGGGAGCGGTTTCCATTTCAGGGTTTCTCATTGGTTAGTCCCCTAATCCGTGCCGATTCCCGCATTGCGTGGACGGCTTCCACAGCCGAGAGCCCGAACCGTTTGCGCAGGAATGGAGTCAGTGGACGTTCAGCCTTCCACCAGTTGACGCTCAACCAGACAGCCGCTTCATCGGCGGCGGCGGACAATTCATGATCGATGCCGCTATTACTCATGCTACGTCCTCCAGAAAGAGGGCGTGGAGCTTGCTCCGATCTGCCACCCAGCGATTGCCAACCTTGCGGGCGGGCAAAGATCCGCTTTCGAGCATGTAAAAGGTCTGACGGGGCGTGCGCTGGATCACCTTGGCGATTTCAGCGCAGCCCCAAACAAGGTCGATCTTAGGTTTGTCATCATTCATCAAAGACGTTCTCCGTTCTTGTTGACTCAAAAAAACGCGTACTCAACGCAAGGCTTTGACGTGGGTGTTGACCAGTAGCGTCAAGCTGATCGAACTCGGCTCAGATTCATGCATAGCCATCATTGCGCCGATGCCTGCATACTGAGCTCCAGGCTTCGCGCTCGGGCGAGGCACATAGAAGGAAACCGGTACGGCATCGGCACCGTCAAACGCGCTGACGATGAGATAGCACTTGGCGGCCCCAGCAATGCTGGCCTCGATGTCCGTCCAGTAGACCTTGCCGTCACCTTCACCATTCAATTGGCCACGGATGCCATTAGAGATTAGGGCAAGCTGACCGATCGACATCTGAAGGCGGTGAAAGGGCACCATCAGGCAGGCGATCAGGGCCTCCTGGCGGGAGTAGCGGCGATAGGTGCCGGTGCCGCCGTGCACGTCGTCTGTCAGGATGACACCTGCCTCTGCCCAAAGCTGGAGGGTCCGACGCTTGGCGCCAGTGATCTCGGTGAGATCCGAAAGGGTATATTCCATCTGTCGTCATCCTAACCAAGAACGCTTTCCGTTCTTTGTTTCGCATGAGTGCCTGCTACTGTCAAGCCTCCCCATTCGGTGCCAGTGGATAACGAACGCTTGACGTCCGGATTATTTGCGACATACTGCAACATGGTCCCGGTTAATCCAACCGGCTACAAAGTGGGGTTTCAAGATGTCGGTACGCAAGCGCAAGTGGACTACGGCAAAGGGTGTCGAGCGTGAGGCATGGGTTGTTGACTATGTGGACGGGCAGGGCGCCCGCCGGCTGAAGACGTTCGAGCGCAAGAAAGAGGCCGACGCGTTTGAGGCCACGTCAACGGTGCAGATCATGGAGGGCACCCACGTCGCGGACGGCGCCAGCACCACGGTACAGAAGGCGGGCGATCTGTGGACAGCAGCAGCCGATAACGCGGGCCTGGAGCGCACCACAACCGACCAGTACCGGCAGCACCTTAAACTCCATATTGCGCCGTACCTCGGAGGCACCAAGCTTAACGAGTTGAGTATCGCCACGGTGCGCGCCTTCGAAGACAAGCTGATCGCGGATGGCCGTTCGCCTGCGATGGTGCGCAAGGTATTGGTGAGCCTCGGCTCATTGCTGGCAGACGCGCAAGAGCGTGGCCTCGTAGCCCGCAACGTGGTCCGCGACATGCGCGGCAAGCGTAAGGGTAAGGGACGGCAGGAGAAGCGCCAGAAGGGGCGGGTTAAGGTCGGCGTGGACATTCCGACGCGCGACGAGATCAAGGCCATTGTAGGGGCTTTGGAAGGGCGCTGGAGGCCGGTCATCCTGACAGCCATTTTCACCGGCTTGCGAGCCTCGGAGCTTCGCGGGCTGCGCTGGAGTGATGTCGATTTCACCAAGCGGGAAATCAGGGTCCACCAGCGGGCAGACAGGCACAATGAGATAGGTAAGCCCAAGTCTATCTCTGGCGAACGCACCGTGCCGGCGCCTCCCTTGGTCATCAACACCTTGAAGGAATGGAAGTTGAAGTGTCCGAAGGGCAAAGAGGGATTGGTGTTCCCCAACGGCAGCGGCAACGTCGAGCAGTTGCCGAACATCGTTCGCCGTGGCTGGCACCCTGTCCAGATCTCCGCTGGCGTCACTGTTGAGACGAAAGAGAAGGACGAGAACGGCGCCCCGGTCCTTGCGCCCAAGTACAGCGGCTTTCATGCGCTGCGGCACTTTTATGCTTCGTGGTGCATTAACAGCGCCGATCAGGGCGGGCTTGGGCTGTCTGCCAAGGTTGTGCAGGAACGCCTAGGGCATTCATCGATCGTCATGACCCTGGACGTTTACAGCCATCTGTTTCCGAGAGGTGACGATGGCGAGCAGATGGCGGCGGCGGAAAAGGCGCTGCTCGGCTGATCGCGACATAAACGCAACATGGAAGCGAAAAGACCAATAGTATCAATTGTTGCACTCGGATTGTGGATCCGGAGGTCGCTGGTTCGATCCCAGCCAACGGTACCATCGGCTTTCCTCTAAACAACTGGTTTGCTCAATAAAATTTTGACCGTGGACTTCCGGGCTTGCTCTGTAAAGCGACAGCCTGCTCAGGCTGTCGAAACCGCCGAAGTGATCCATGTGCATATGCGTCACGAAGACGTGCGAGATTCGCAGGATTTCGCGCAGCGAAAGCGTCGAAAGCTCTCCGAGATAGAAAAGGATGGCCCTGTTGCGGAAGCGGAAATCCAGTAGCAGGCCCGGATCGGAAAAAGGTTCGTTTACCAAGCGCGGCTGGACAAAAAGCGTGACTGGGAGAAGACCGCCGCGAGCGATGCTGGCTTCCTCCGTTCAGCTTCTCTTTGCCCGACCGGCATATTGGTCGACCGCGCCGGCCATCTGGAGCATGAGTGTGTCCATGGAGATGGAATTCCCGCCATAGGGGTAGAATTTGGATTTATCGCCTTTCGTCCATTTCTCCCGCAGCTCGGGTTCGGTGATGTCCCAGTCGCGATAGGTCCTTCGCGCCAGTTCGCGCAGTTCTGCGTGCAATTCGGCGGTGGAGGGGCGGCCCCAGTAATAGTAACCGTTATAGACCTTGAAGACTTCGAGGTCCCGCCCGAGCACGATCGTGTGCGGGATCATCACGTCGTGCGTGGTGTCGGTGTATTCCTTGATGTCCAGGTCCTTCTGCACGAGCCGTTCCTCGTCATAAAGAAAGGGCCAGGGCGCGGAGGTCTGCTGGCGGTAATTGTTGGTCGTATGCCAATCATCCGTGGTGATCGTGACGAGCTGTGTGTAGCCGACGACCAATTGCGAGTGAAACCGCACCAGTTCGAGCATTTGCTGCCGGTCTTTCGGACAGAAGAACCCACGCGTCAGCATCACGATCATCAGCTGGTCGCCCTGCAGGTCCGACAGCCGCCGTGGTGTCTTGGTGTGGTCGGGAAGAACGTAGTCGGGGAACTTCGCGCCAGCCACAATGTCTTGTCTCATTTTCAGTCGCTCCCATCGATCCGGTTCTGTAACTCCCGAACAAAAGACTCCCCCCCATGTTCCTTGATTCCAGGCAAGCCGATATGACGGCCGTCTGCCGTCGAACCGGCGACCCCATCGAGAGCGCATCCAAGTCGAGTTCGCCATCGACGATCGGCTTGCCGCCCTTTTCCAAACTCGAGCTTCGACCGGTTTTCGGTGCCTGCTTTTGAGTTCGTCAATCACTCCCTTGATCATCGCTAAACGGATTTCCGCGTAACCGCCGTGTAGCGCGTGATGGCACCCTCGTCGGGATCCTGAAAATGCACGGTAGCGTCGGCTGCGGCCGAGAATCCGCCGCTTTCAAAGTGTCGGCTCGGGAGAAGGTGCTGTAGCCCGGCAAAACCGCAGCGCTGATCCGTTCAGCGAATTCCGCTGGCCAGTCACCAGGCCGAAATACGGACGCGCCGGTCACGCCATGCGTGATGACCTTGGTCATTGCCAGCCGGGTAGGAAGCACGCCGCCAAAGAAATCTTTTGGGCCTGCGAGGGACGCTGCGGATGTTCCGATGATCCACACCTTTGGGCTACATGCCTGCAAAAGTTCGAGATCATCACACATGGGGTGTAACGAACCAGGTCATTGGCCAGAAGCTGAGGAGGTGCCAGTATATGGACCAGCGCACGCTTTGCGCGGTTAGGCCATGGCCGTCCTCTAAATCGCGAGATTGCAGATAGGTCCCATCATGCCCCCTGCTTTTATGACATCGAAGTTGGCAACCGTCGTGGCGATGATTGCTACCGTCGCCATTCTTTACGTCGCCAAGGAGGTCCTGCTGCCATTGGCAATAGCGGTCCTTCTCACATTTGCGTTGGCGCCGATTGTTTCTTTGCTCCGAAAGTTGAAGCTGCCGCGAATGATCGCTGTGCTTGGCGCGGTTGCATCGGCCTTCGTCCTCGTGTCGCTGTTCAGCCTGATCGTTGCCACGCAGGTGAGCCAGGTCGCGCAGGACATTCCGACATACCAATCCAACATCCTCGAGAAGATTCGGACTTTGAAAGAAACAGGATCCGAGGACGGCCTTATCAGCCGGCTCGGCAAGGTGTTCGAGCGCGTCAACACTGAGATAAACAAATCCCAATCCAGCGGACAGGCAGATGTGGAGCAAACCACGAAGCAGCAGGATCCGCTTTTGGTTCAGATATTCTCGCCCCAGCGTCCGATAGAGACGCTGAGGAACATCATCGAGCCGCTGATCGGACCACTCGCCACGACCGGCCTTGTCATCATCGTGGTGATTTTCATGCTGCTCGAGCGTGAAGAATTGCGGGATCGATTCATTCGCCTTGTGGGCTACAGCGATCTCCATCGCACGACCCAGGCATTGCAGGATGCAGGCAGTCGCGTCGGACAATATCTGCTCATGCAATTGGTCGTGAACATCGTCTACGGCGTGCCCCTTGCGATAGGTCTTTGGTTTCTTGGCATTCCCAATGCCCTGCTATGGGGCATGTTGGCCGTTGTCTTGCGTTTCGTACCCTTTATCGGTCCGGTTATCGCGGCGGTGATACCTTTGTTTCTTGCCTTCGCAGTGGCTCCCGGCTGGAGCTTACTGGTATGGACTGGCGCTCTCTTCATCTTGGCAGAGCTCGTAATCAGCAACATCGTCGAGCCCTGGCTTTACGGCTCGCACACGGGCCTCTCGCCGCTGGCGATCATCGTAGCCGCCGTTTTCTGGGCCTGGCTATGGGGCCCGGTCGGCTTGGTGCTGTCGACGCCGTTGACCGTCTGCCTTGTCGTGCTTGGACGGCACGTGCCCCAGTTCGAATTCCTGCAGATCCTGTTTGGCGATGAGCCGGTGCTCGACCCGAAGGAGCGTCTGTACCAGCGGCTTCTTGCCGACGATATCGACGAAGCCACCGACAACGCGGAAGAAATGCTCGAGGAGAAATACCTGATCGAGTTCCACAGCACGGTTGCGATTCCGGCGTTGCTGCTTGGTGAACAGGACCGGGCTCGGGGCGCACTGACGGCAAGTCAGTTGGCGAACCTTGCCGAAAACGCCCGCACCCTGGTGGCCAACCTCAACGAGATCGCCGCGGAGGAAGAAGAAGAGGAAGAAGACGAGCACGCGGAAAAAGAAGGCGCGAGCGCGGATCCGGGCGAAGAGGATGAGGATCAAGCCGAGTTTGCGCCTGATCTCCCGGATGGTGCTGGGAAGTCAGTGCTGTGTATCGGCGGGCGCGGAGACCTCGACGATGTGGCCGCTGCGATGCTCGCGCAAGTCATTTCGATCGAGGGTGCGGATTGCGTGGCCGCGAGCCACCGTGACCTCCTCCCCGCGCGGATCCGGAAACTTCCGCTTGAAGCTCGCGACGCAGTCGTCGTGGGCTTCCTCAACCGCGATTCGTTCAAACACGCGGTGTTCGTCGTGAGGCGCTTGAGGCGACTCGCACCGCGTGCACGCATCGGAATCGCGCTCTGGCACGACACCCATGACAAGCCCAGGGAGGATGCGGCGGGCCTCGCCGAGCAATTGGAAGCGGACTTTGTTGCGTTCAACGTGGTCGACTGCGTGACGGGTGCGCTTTCAAACGAAGAACCGCGTCAAGTGAAAAAGAGAAAGCAAAGAAATCTAAGGCGGCCTCGCGCTCGTCAGGGCGTGGCGGCGACGGTGCAATTGGACGATTCGTTGGCTCAGCCGGTGCGGTGATCGTCAACGGCACGGCCTCTTTTTGGACCAACTTCGGCTGCTGGTGCTGCCAGTCTTCCGTGCGGCTGACGTCGTGCGAAGCAGAGCCAGGGCAGCAATGTCCCGCCGTTCCCACCTCAAGCCCATTGATCCGAGAAGCCACTACAGGATCGCCGCCGCACTCTCCGCTCCCGTCTGACGCCACGGCCAAGTCGAGAGGATGAATCGGACCATCAAGGATGCGACTGTCAGGCGCTCTACTACGAGAGCCACGGCGACGCGGCGCTTTCGAGGGTGTCGAGCAGGAAAGGGCGGTGCCGGATTATCTGCTGCCCGGCTTTCGCTGGGCCTGAAATCTAAACGGAAACGGGCGCGATCAACTCCAGAGAAACGAGTTCGCGCGCGACTTCGTCCCAGTCGGCGCAGATGGTTCGGGCGCCGGCCAGGCGCAGTTTCTCGGCATGCCCCGGATAGGTGTGGCCGCCGCCGATAAAGCCGATCGCCGTCATGCCGGCGGCGACTGCGCCCTGCACGCCGAAGGGCGAGTCCTCGATAACCGCACAGCGCTTCGGCTCGATGCTCATCCGATCCGCGGCGAACAGGAAGATGTCGGGGGCGGGCTTCCCGCGCGCGACCATTGACGATGAGAATATGTTCTCGCCGACGAATTTCGCGAGCCCCGTGACCGAAAGGCTGTGATGTATCCGCTCTAGCGAGGAGGATGAGGCGACGCAGCGGGGATTGGACAGCCGTTCAAGGAAGGGCTTCAGGCCCGCCATCGGCTGCAGACTTTCGGTGAAGAGCGCTTTCACCTCGTCCCACAAATCCGTGGTCTGATGCTCCTCAAGACGATGGCCGGTCGTGAGCCTGATGCGCTCCAGGATATCGGTCTGCTTCATGCCGACGCATTGCAGGACCGCCTGCGGGTCGAGTTCCATGCCGTGTTTCGAATAGACCCGCCGGTAGGCAAGCGCCGCCAGCGGTTCGCTGTCGACCAGCACGCCGTCGCAGTCGAATATGATCAATGTGTCTTGCATGCTCGCTCCGGTTTGCGCGCCAGGTGTCACAGGCCGCGTAGCGCTTCAAGAAGTTCGTCGTGAATGAGCCCGTTCGAGCCGACCTTCTGCGTGTCCTCGTCTGTGGAGTCGACACCTGAAAGCGTGGTGACCTTGCCTCCTGCTGCGCGTAGCAGCGGCATGGCAGCCGCGTAGGACACGACGTCGGCCTTGATCGAAACCGCCGCATCGAGCTGGCCGGCGGCGACCATCGAATATTCAAAGGCCCCTGAGACGATAACGCGCACGCCGCGCGCGCCGACGCCGAGCCGCCGTACGATCTCTGCGGTGCGCGCCACCTCCTCGGCCGAAAAGTGCGACGTCAGCACGACGGCAATGACCGCATCGGCCAGTCTTGCAGTTGTCGACACATTGGCCGTCTTGCCGTTGACGGTCGCGATCCCCTCGCAGGTGTAGTGCGCCTCGAAGCCGGCGGCGGGCGCGACGGTCAGGCCGACCTTCGTCGCACCCTGCTCCTGATAGGCCATGGTGACGGAGAACCACGGCAGGCCGGACGCGTAGTTTATCGTGCCGTCGAGCGGGTCGACGATCCAGCGGCTTTCGCCCAAGATTCCCGTCGTGCCGGCTTCTTCCGACAGGATGGAAGCTTGCGGCGTAAGCGCGCGCAGCCCGTCGATGACAATGCGCTCCGAAGCGAGATCGGCGGCGGTGACAATGTCCAGCCCTTCCTTGCGAGTGACGTCGAGGCGCTCCTCGCGCATCGACATCAACGTCGCGGCTGCCTTGCGTGCGACGGCATCGGCGTCTTTCAGGATTTGACGGTAGTCGCTCATGTTTCGTTTTTCCCGGGGTAGTCGACATCGGTGATGAAATCGTGGGCGGGGCCAAAATCGCCGATCGGGACGACGTGCGAAACGATACCGGTCTGCGGCGACCAGGCGTGCAGGGCGAAAGCCGGCGGTTCGAAGATGAAGCGATTGGGCTCGCCCGGACGAAGATCGAGCGCGACCTGGTGCGCGACGCCCGGCGCGACGAAGCCGACCGTGCCGGCAAAGCGCGTGGTGATGGGTCGGTGATAGTGCCCGCAGGCCACACGCTCGATTTCGGCGTGGGACCTGATCATGTCGCGGAAGCCGTCGCCGACGACGCACATCATGATGTCCATGCCGTGCACGCCGACGGGAAAGGGCGGATGGTGCATGAAGACGAAGGTCGGGCGGCCGTCGCCCTCGGCGAGCCGCTCACCGAGCCAGGCTTCGCGCCGCTCGCAGATCGCACCACCGTCCTCTCCCGGCTGCACCGTGTCCAGCCCGATGAGGCGGACCGGAAGGTCCTCGATCGTATAATGCAGGAAATCCGGCGACTGGCTCAGATAGGGGAATTTCGGCGCCATCACCTCGCGCATTGTCTCACGCCGGTCGTGGTTGCCAGGGATGATGAAGACGGGCATGGGCAGGGCCGACAGCATGTCGGCGACCAGCGCATACTCTTCCGGGCGACCGCAATCGGCGAGATCGCCGCTGACGAGGACGCAATCGGGTGCCGGATCGAGCGCGGCGACGGTCGCGATGGCGCGACGAGTCATGGTGTTGGTCTGGAGACCCTCATAGGCCATCTGGCCGTCGGGTCGGATATGAAAATCGCTGATCTGTGCAATGAGCATCGGGAGGTCCGGCAGTGTGAAGGGAGGGCTGACACAAGAAGGGCGCCACATCGGCGCCACCTTAAAAAGGGCGCGCCAGCCGAAGCCGGCCGGCGCGCGTGGCATGGCGACTTATTTCATGAGTGCCTGTGTTTCGGAGACGAGGCTGTCGAGCCCGTCCTTGATGGATACGTCGCCGCTCATGACCTTGCTGATGATCTCGCGCTGGGTGCGCCAGATGCGGACCGTGTTGCCCGCCGAATAGCCGGGCCACGGGCGCGACAGTGCCATCTGCTTGGCAACGGTGGCGTAATTCGGGTTCGCTTCGTAGAACGGGCCGAGATAGTCGGTCCCGGTGGCGGCCTTGTTGGTCGGGAGGTAGCCGCTCATCTTCACGACCTGCTCCTGCGCCTTGGGGCCGGTGACGAATTTAAGGAATTCCCAAGCCGCCTTCTGCTTTGCCGGGTCGGAGGCAGTGATCACCGCCGCGTTGCCGCCTGTGGGCAGGCCACCCTTTTCCTTGTCGTCGACCGGGAAGACCGCGGTACGCAGCTTGAATCGGTCGCCGATCAGTTCGGTATCCTGGCTGAGACGGGCAGGCGTATCGAAGAAGATGCCAATCTGGCCGGCGATAAAGGCCTGGCGCGACTGATCCCAGTCGATCAACGGCATGCCGGCATCGGTGACGAAGCTGCGGAAATATTCCAGCGCCTTCAGGCCGTGCTCGTCGCCGAAGGCCACCTTGCCGTCCTTGGTCAGCTCGCCGCCGCCCTGCATCAACATGGCGTCCCAGAGCCATTCGTCGGGCCAGTCATGAATATTGTAGGCGAGGCCGGCGATGCCGGAACCGGTGGCCTTAATCTTCTTGGCGAGTTCCATGATGCCCGGCCAGTCGGTAGGCATGTTGTCGGGATCGCCACCGGCCTTTTTAACCAGGTCGGCATTGTAGAACATGATCGGCATGGAAGCGTTGAAGGCCAGTCCGTAGAGCTTGCCGTCCACCCGGCCGAGGTCGAGAATGTTGTCGGCGTAGTTGGCGTCGCGCCATTCCTTCGACTCGGCGTCCATCATCGTGCCGAGGTCCAATATCTGGTTGCGCGCCTTCAGCTTGCCGACCAATTCATGCAGGACGTGATAGCCCGAATAATAGACGTCGGGCAGGTTGTTGGTGATGGAGGCCCGCAGCATGGCCTGGTGGCCTTCGTCGTAGCTGGCCGCCGGCGCGCGGAACTGGATCTTGATGTCGGGATGTTCCTTCATGAATTCCGCGGCCAGCGGCTCATGGAACTTCGCGAAGGCCGGGAATGCGTAGTAGACGTCGAGCGTCACGGGAGACTGGGCCAGCGCTGTCGACGCCGCTCCCAGCAATACGGCCGAGGCCGCGATGATCTTTGACAGGAATTTCATTAAGGCTTTCCTCCGGTTATGCGATTTGCCCGATGCTCTTGAGGCGATGGAGCCGCCTTGCCCCGCGAAAGGTGTGGGGGAACGGCGCGACCGGGCTTCTAGCCGCGCCAGTTGTCATTTTTATTTCACGCCGGTCATCGTGACGCCCTCGATGAAGCGGCGGCGTGCGAACAGGAACGCGAGCAGCAGAGGCGCGGTCAGAATGGTCGCGGCGGCCGTCAGTGCGCCGTAATTGGTGCCGGCTTCGGCGTCCGAGAAGAACATCATGCCGAGCGGCGGCGGCGCCAGGTTGACGTCGGATATGACGATTAGCGGCCAGTAGAGGTCGTTCCAGTGCGCGACGAAGGAAAACACCGCGAAGGCGGCGATCGCCGGCATGGCGCTGGGCGTGACGATGCGCCACACGATCTCGAACTCGCTCATCCCGTCGAGCCGCGCGGCATGAATGATGTCGTCGGGGAAGGAACGGAAAAACTGCCTGAACAGGAAGATCGCGAAGACTGAGAGGAAGAAGGGCACCATCATGGCGAAATAGGTATTCAGCAGGTCCATCTTCGCCAGCGCGATGTAGATCGGCAGCGCCGGCACCTGTTCGGGCACGCATAGGCCGAGCAGGACGAGGACGAAAAGCAGGTTGCGGCCCGGGAACTTCAGCTTGGCCAACGCGTAGGCGCATGGGATGGCGACCAGAAGCTGGATGATGAGGATGCCGCCGCACACTATGACGCCGTTGAGAGCGAAGCGCAGCAGCGGCGCGCTGGTCAGCGCCATCGCATAATTCTCGAAGCCGTAGAAATGCTTCGGCCAGATCCTGAGCTGGGCGTTGAACACCTCTTCCGGCGGCTTGATCGAGGTCACCAGCATCCACAGGAAAGGCAGGAGAATGAACGCCGCGCCGGTGATCAGGATGCCGTGAGTGATGAACAGAGAGGCGAAGCGCCGGCCGGCGGAGCCAGCTGGTGTGGTTGTTGTGCCCGTCGCGGGAGCAGTGATGGTTGTGTCGGTCATCAGTAATGCACCCTGCGGTCCATGACGACGGTCTGGAGGATCGAGAAGACCAGAATGAAAATGAGGAAGATGAAGGTGAGGACCGACGCATACGCCATGCGGAAGTACTGGAAGCCTTCGAGGTAGACTTTGTAGAGCAGGACCTCGGTCGATCCCACCGGACCGCCATGGGTCAGCACCGCCACCGTGTCGAACACCTTGAAGGCGGTGATCGAACTGGTGACGATGACGAACATGGTCGTCGGTCCCAGCAGCGGCCACGTGATCGTCAGGAAGCGGTCGATTTCGCCGCCGCAGCCGTCGATCTCGGCGGCTTCGTAGAGGTCCTTTGGAATGGTCGAGAGGCCGGCCAGAAACAGGATCATATTGAAGCCGACCAGTTGCCAGATGCCGATCACGGCGAGCGTCGGCAGCGCCAGCGAGGGATTGCTCAGGAAGGCGACCTCGCCGATGCCGAGCCAGCGCAGCACCGCGCTCACCGGGCCGAGGCTGGGGTGCAGCAGGAACTGCCACACCGTCGCCATGGCGATGAAGGTCGAGGTCACAGGCAGGAAGTAGATGATTTCGTAGAGCGAGCGGGTGCGCTTGCGGCGGTGAACGAGGACGGCGACGAGCAGCGACAGGATCACCGAGCCGGGCAGGACGATCGCGACGTAGACGAGCGTGTTCTTGAGTGCGCGGCGGAATTCCGGATCGGTCAGCGCGTCGGTGATGTTTTGCAGGCCGACATAATGGACATTAACCTCGCCGAGCTCGTAGTCGGTGAAACTGAGATAACCGAGCACGCCGAGCGGCACGAGAATCGTCAGCACCAGCAAAAGCAGGGCAGGCAGCGCGAAGCCGCCGGCGACCAGCCTCTCGATGAAGGCCTGCCGGGCACCGGGCCGGGCGGGCGGAGCGGGGACCGCGGTCAGGCTCATGATGCGCGCGCTCCCTCTGCGAGGCGCAGCTTTCCCTTGGCGGCGGTGGCCGCGTCTTGGGAAACTTGGGGTTCCACGCGGTTTCCGGCGGCATCGAAGACATGGCAGGCCGAGGGATGGAACAAGAGTTCGGTGTTCTCGACCTCACCGTCCGGCACGCCCGCGCCTATGCGCGAGGTCACCAAGATCCCAGGGAGCGAGGGAACATCGAAATGCAGGATCTTCTCGGAGCCGAGATGCTCGCTGCGCCGCAGCTTCGCCGGAAGCGGGACCTGGTCCGCCGACTGGCCCGAGACCGCGCCGGGCAGGATCATTTCCGGGCGGACGCCGATCGTCGCTTTCTCTCCGGCGGGGAGGGCGGTGCCGATCGGCAGAGGCTTTCCGAGCAATTCCAGCCGCCCACCGACCCCCACCGTCACGGGAATCAGGTTGATCGTCGGGCTGCCGATGAACTGGGCGACCTGGACGTTGGCCGGCCTGTCGTAGAGTTCGTCGGGCGTGCCGAGTTGAAGGATGTCTCCGCCTTCCATCATGGCGACCCGGCTTGACATGGTCATCGCCTCGACCTGGTCGTGCGTGACGTAGACGAATGTCGCGCCGAGTCTCTGGTGAAGCTCGGCCAGCTCGCTACGCATGTGGACGCGCAGCTTGGCGTCGAGGTTAGAAAGTGGCTCGTCCATCAGGAAAGCGGCGGGCTGGCGCACCATGGCGCGACCGAGCGCGACGCGCTGACGCTGGCCGCCGGAGAGCTGGGCGGGCTTGCGCTCTAAAAGAGGTTCAATCTGAAGTTGCGCCGCGATGCCCCTGACCTGCTTGCCGATCTCCTGCATCACCTTGCGGCGCCGGGACGAGAGTAGCCGGACGAGCGGCAGGCGCTCGTAGAGGCTAAGCCCGGTCATCGTCAGGGGCAGGGCCATGTTGTTGAAGACGGACATGTGCGGGTAGAGCGCGTAGCTCTGGAACACCATGGCGATGCGCCGCTCATGCGGCCTCAGATGATCGATCGGCGCGCCATCGACGAGGATCGAGCCCGAGGTTTGCGGCTCGAGGCCGGCGATGATGCGGATGAGCGTCGATTTTCCGCAGCCGGAGGGGCCGACAAGCGTCAGGAACTCGCCATCGTTGATGGACAGGTTGATGTCTTTGAGAACCCGGTGGGGCCCGAAGGACTTCGAAAGGTTCTTTATTTCCACTGCAGCCACTGGGGTTGCTCCGTTTCGCGAACAATTGGGTAGAGGCGCTATCTCGGTGGATAGACCTCATGCACGACATCACCGATGAAAAAGGGTGTGAGGCCCGGAATTTCATGAGGCCGCACGGTGAAATCGGACCCGGAAAAGTCGTAGACGAGCACGCCCAAGGTGGCTTCTCCGGCCATCCCTTCCGGCTGCAAGTGCGCCTCGACGAGGAAGCCGGACGACGGCCCCCACAGGTACCGGACGCCGCCGAGTTGACGATCGTAGAGTTTGTGCAGGTGGCCGCTGGCCACGAAGGCCACGTCGTAGCGGCGCACCATGTCGAGCAGTTGCGCGCGAGGCTCGGGAGTGGGCGCCCAGTATCCAACGTCGCCTTCGGTCGGCTCGCCGATGAAGAGCGGGCGATGGGTGAACCAGCCGATCCGGCGCCCGGACGCTTCGCGCATGGCGTTTTCCAGCCACGCGATCTGCTCCGTTTCGGCCGGCTCGTCGCTGCCGAACAGCATCGAATCGAGTCCGATCAGGCGCCAGCCCTCGATGTCGCGATGCCACCAGTCCGGCCCGAAATGACGTCGCCAGCGGGCCAGGCGTTCTGCGTTGACTGGCTGATAGAGATGCTTGGGCTCGCCCACGTCGTGATTGCCCGGCACGGCGAGATAGGGCAGTCCGATGGAGTCCATCATCTCGGCGCAATAGCGCATGTCCTCCTCGACATCGGCGCCATCCACGGTGACGTCGCCTGTATGGATAACGAGGTCGGCATCGCTTTCCTTCAGCCAGTCGAGGAGCGGCTGGCTGTTGGCATGGAAGTGTCGCTTGCCAGGGCTGAGATGGGTATCGGAAATCTGCACTATTCGCGTCATCGGACGTTCTGGAACCTTTGCCGCGTCTCGCGGCGTTGATCTCGTCGTTTTGAAAAAAGCGCCTGAAGCCGGATGCACTCTTTCCCCTGCCTGTGAAGGTGTGACGACGACGCCGGATTTTTAGGTCCAGGACGCGGCGTCTCCCGCAGGAAAGGCTCACTCGGTTGAAACGGCTTGGACCGGCATATTGAACCTCCCATCGTGTTCTCCGTCCGATGCCCATTGTCAGGGCATTCTGAGGTGCGGAAAACTTCCTCCAGCATTTAATTGAAAAAAATTTCACAGCTTGATAAAAATATCAAGACAAAAATCGCGACCGTAGCCGCACCTCGAACTGCGGCGCCTAGAGGGTGCTGCCGAAGCGGTGCAGATCGACCAGACCGAGATCGAATGTTTGAGCGCGGCCGTGAACCGCTACTTCAAAGAGAAGCTGCGCCCCCAGGACTTGCTGTATGCGTTCTGGGGCGTGCGGCTGTTGTTCGACGACGGCAATGGGAACCCTTCGGCGGTTACGCGCGACTACGTCTTCGACCTTGACGAGACCGGGGACACGCCACTGTTCAATGTCTTCGGCGGCAAGATCACGACCTTCCGGAAATTGGCCTAGCGCGGCCCATCGCCTCGAACATATCTTTCCGCAGATGGGGGGCGACTGGACCGCGAGTGTGCCGCTGCCGGGCGGCAACATGCCGAACGCGGACTTTGAGCCTTCCGTCAACGGATTATGCGAAACATGGCCGTGGATGCCGCGCGCCCTCGTTCATCATTACCGGCGGCTCTACGGCACGCGGTCAGGAGGTGGTGGGCGCCACGGCTGGCATGTCCGACCTCGGGCAGCACTATGGCGGGCTGCTCTATGACTCGGAAGCGCGTTACCTGGTGGCGAGGGAGTGAGGGCGCACGCCCGAGGACATCCTCCCGCGGCATGGCGGGCCTCTTGGGACGACTTGCTGTGGGTCATAAGCTGGACGGTTTGACCGGCGCTAGCTGCCAAGCCAGTCCCGGACAACTCCATTGAATTCGCGTGGGCGATCGATCATGACCATGTGAGCGGCATTGGCGAAAATGTGCATGTCGGCTTGCGGCGCGCGTTCCAGCAGCTTGATGCCGCGCGCCACCGGCACGGTTTCGTCGCAGCCTGACCAAGCTATGAACAGCTTGGCCTGCATGGTGGGCAAATGCGGAAGGAGATGGTCCTCCTGGATCTGGGTATATTCGGTGTCGTCCTTTTTCCGGGCAGCCTGCTTGAAGCGCTCCAACTGACCGGACTCGCAGGCCAGGCGGTAGTTCTTTTTTAGCAGCTCCACGAACTCCGGCGGATTCTTTGTGCTTAGCCTCGCATTGGTGCGCAGAAAGTCTTTCTCGGTGTCGCATCCCTCGAGCACATTATACGCTGCTGCCGCTGCTGCCTGCCAAGCGTGGTCCTCATTTCCGCCGAGGCGCGGGGAGGTCGCACCGCTGCTCACGACAACCACCTTATCGACCAGACCCGGCTTTTCAACGGCGAGCATTGCCGCGATGAAACCGCCTTCGGAATGGCCGACGAGCGCGCATCGGGTGACGCCGAGCGCTTCGATGAAGGCTGAAACGTGATGCCGCCTTTCGAGGCGGGGAACGTGTTTCCCGTCCACCGGCGCATCCGAGAGACCGAAGCCGACCAGATCGGGCGCCAGCACCCGGAAGTCATGCGCGAGTGCCGGGATGGTGTTGTGCCAAGTGGACCAGGCATCGATCGCCAGTGACGAGCCGTGCAGCAGGATCACGGCCGGTCCGCTGCCAGCTTCGAAATAGCGCGTACGGATGCCGCCCGCCACGACATAATTCTCCTTCACCGTCGCCGCGGGTAGCGGCGGACGGGCGGCGTCTCGCGCTTTCAAGCGCCGCCGATCAGCTGACGGATTGGTTTTCAAGCTGTTCGATAATCCCGAGCGCGAACTGGGCGGCTTTGCGTACATGCTTTTTTGCAAGCCGCTCGGCATCCGATGCCCTGCGATTCACAAGGGCGTCGAGCAGGGCTGCCAGCTCTTCCTGAGATGCCTTTCGCCGCTCTGCATCGGAAAGAGAAATCATGCGCAACTGTGAGGCCCGCATATGGATGCTGCGAAGCATCCGTTCCGCCTCGGAATTGTTCGCGCCCGCTATCAAGACGTCGTAGAATCTAGTCTTTGCAGCTATCATTTCGCGCGCCACACCGACGCGATAGGTTTCCATCAACTCGTCATACACGCCCCGACAACGCGTGATATGATCGTCAGTCGCATTCTCGCAAAACAACCTGCATACAAGCGCCTCCAGCGCCTCGCGAAGGTCAAAAATGTCCTTCGCGATCTTGGGATCGACGACAGAGACGATAAGCCCCCGGTTGGGCAGGTTCGTGACCAGGCCCTCGTTCTCGAGCTCGCGCATCGCTTCCCTGAGCGACGTCCGCGAAACGCCCATGCGCTCGCAAAGCGTGCGCTCCACCAGCCGCTCTCCCGGCGCCAGTTCTCCGACGACGATGGCGTTGCGGATGGTATCGGCCACCTGCGTGTACAGGCGCGGCGGAGCATGGACTCGCAGATCATACACGGCGGATTTGCTCCCTTGAAACGTGCGCGAACGAGTGCAATTTCACAAGCATATCAGCTTACCGCAAGCATTGTGCTTCATTCAGTGGCCTGAGGCGTTCAGCGGCCGTGGCTCGTAAGCCCCGTCGATGCGGTCGATATGTTCGGGCGTAAGCACTATGTCCAATGCCGCGACTGCCTCGTCGACATGGTCTGTCGAGGTCGCTCCGAAGATGGGCGCGGTAATGCCGGGGCGCGCCAATGTCCAGGCGAGAGCCACCTGCGCCGGTGTCTTTCCGATGTCGGCGGCAACGGCAGCGACGGCTTCGCGCACGGCGTGGTCGCCGTCGCGGTGGTAATATCTCTGCGTATAGTCGTCGCTTTTCGTGCGCGCCGTCTGCTGGCCGGGATTGCGGCGGTCCGCGGCAAGGAAGCCGCGCGCGATCGGGCTGAACGGTATCAGGGCAACATCATCGTGGCGGCAGTAGGCAAGCAGTTCCCGCTCGCACTCCCGGTGAGCGGGATTGTATTCGCATTGCATCGAGATGAATGCCGGAAGGTCGCGTGCGCTGGCAGCCGCACGGCATTTTGCGAGTGTCCAGCCGGGCATCGTCGTGACGCCTATATAGAGCGCCTTTCCGGCGCGCACGATATCCGCCATGGCATCGACCAGTTCGTCGAGGTCGGTGTCCTTGTCCCAGATATGCGTCTGGAAGAGGTCCACGTGATCGGTTCCAAGGCGGACCAACGAATCGTCGATTGCCTTGAACAGGTGCTTTCTGGAGTAGCCGCGGCCGTTGCAATGCGCGGCCATCGGGTTTCCCGCCTTGGTGGCGATGACGAAGCTGTCGCGCGGCTGCTTGAGAACGAGTATCTGGCCGAGAATGCGTTCACTCTCGCCAGCCGAATAGAAGTCGCAGGTGTCGAAGAAGTTGATGCCGTGGTCGAGGGCGCGCGCAACGATCGGCGCCGACGCCTTCTCATCGAGCACCCAGGCCCGCCATCCCGCGGATCCGAATCCCATCGCGCCGAGGCATAGCCGGGATACCTTCAGATTGCTCTTGCCGAGCCTGACATAGTTCATGTGTCGATCCGTTGCTTGCGTGATGAGGATTTGGCGTTCTGCCCAGAGTCCCGCAGCAGCGACAGCGCGAAAGCCGCGGATCTTTCGACATACCCGCGCGTGAGCTTTTCGGCGAGGTCGGCATCGCGCGCGCGCAGCGCGTCGAAAATGCCGTGGAGCAAGGCCATCGTATTCCTGCGCCGTTCAGTCGAGGCGACGCGGGTGGTGACGGTGCGCAGATAGGTGACGCGGCCATGCAGGAGAAAGGTCATTTGCCTCGTGATGTCGTTGCCTGCGCCTTGCATGATGATGTCCCACACCGCGTCGAGCTTCTCAGCATGCTGCCTGGCAAGCTCGGAGGTGTCGGTTTCGCCTGCTTCCGAAATACGCCGCGCCAATTCGTCCATTTGTTCCTGGCTGGCCCGTTCGACAAACAGGCGCGCCATGGCCGATTCCAGGATTGCGCGGGCCTCGTAGATCTGCCGGACTTCCCGTTCCGACAAGCGGGTCACGAACATGCCCTTGCCGGCTACCCGAGTCACAAGCCCTTCGGACTCAAGCTGGCTCAGCGCTTCCCGAATGCTTGTGCGGCTTACGCCGGTCTGCTCGGCGAGCTTCCGTTCCACCAGCTTGTCACCCGGCTTGAACACTTCGTTGAATAACGCCTCGCGCAGCGTGACAACGGTCTGCTCGCGCAATGTCGGCGAATCCGCAATCGACCAGTCCGTCCATTCATGCATCGCGGCGTCCTCTCCCGTCATTCCTTTCATGACAGCTACGCGTTCGACTCTTTCATCACAAGTAGCCGATTCAAATACGGTTGACCATATGCCTGTCTGTCGGTATACCAAAAAAATCGAGTTCGAACGAGGGACCTGGGATGGCGCCGATGCGCACCAAAGACGATCTCATCGCCTATGAGAGAAGCGGTAAGGGCCATCCTCTCGTGCTGGTGCACGGTGTCGGCGCCAATCTGCAAAGCTGGGACGACGTCAGCAGCGAACTGGAGGGCAGCTTCGACATTATTCGTTCCGACCTGCGCGGTCATGGTCAGTCCGCGCACATCGATTCGGAATATTCCGTCGAGAAGTTTGCCGCCGATATCGTTCGGGTGATGGACGATGCCGGCGTGCGCAAAGCCCATCTGGTCGGCTTTTCATTGGGGGGCTTGATCGCGCAAGAACTGGCCTGCTCCTATCCGGACCGGTTTGAGCGCGTCGTGCTTCTTTCCGCAGTTGCGGGGCGCACCCCCGCCGAACGTGAGAAGGTTGTGGCGCGCCTGCAGATGATCCGCGACGGCGGTATGGACGCAGTCGTTGGTGCTGCGCACGACCGCTGGTTCACCAAGGAATTCGCCGAGCGCCATCCCGATGTGATCGAGCGGCGAATTGCCGAGCTCAAGGCTGTCCACGTGCCGTCTTACCTGGAGGCGTATCGGGTGTTCGGCCTTACCGAACTGGTGGATCGGCTTTCCGAGATCAGGCAGCCAACGCTGGTGATGACGGGCGAATTCGATCAGGGGTCGAATGTCCGGATGGCCGAGACGATGCACCGGCTGATCCCCGATTCGGAATTACGCATTCTGGCCGGCCTGAAGCACAGCGTCCTGGTCGAGGCATCCAAGCTGGTGTCCGACCATGTCCGCGAGTTCCTTTTGCGTCCACGCTGAAAATGAAGGGAAGACGAATGAACGAGACGCTATTTGAGCGTGGGCTGGAGCGGCGCAAGGCGACGCTCGGCAACGAATATGTTGAAAATTCGCTGAGCAAGGCAACCGAGTTTTCCAAGGGCTTTCAGTCATTTATCACAGAATATTGCTGGGGAACGGCCTGGGGCGACGACAGGCTGGATGCCAGGACCCGCAGCATGCTGAACATCGTCATGATTGCCGCGCTCAACCGCATGCATGAGTGGGAACTGCATTTTCGCGGCGCCCTTCGCAACGGAGTCACTCGTGACGAGCTGGACGCGTTGATAACCCATCTCACGATCTATTGCGGCGTTCCTGTCGGCGTCGAATGCCATCGCATCGCCAACCGCGTGCTTGCCGAACTCGCAGCCGGCGGAGTGGAAAAATGACTGGGGTCCTGATCCGCAAGGTCGTCGATTTCGTCGAGGACACGCTTATCGAAGGGGGGCGCGTCGCGCCTGTTCCGCTTCGCATGGCCGCCTGCGCGGCGGTAATCCGCAATCCTTGGGCAGGATCGGCATTCGTCGAGGACCTGCAGCCGCACATCATGGAGCACGCCAAGGCTCTCACGGATGCCCTCGTGCCTCGCCTGGTGGCGATCATGGGCGGTCCGGACAGGATAGAAGCGTTTGGAAAGTGCGCGGTGACCGGGACGGACGGCGAAGTCGAACACGCGGCCGGCCTGATCCACACGCTGCATTTCGGCAATGTCTTCCGCATCGCCGCTGGTGGCGATTCCTTTCTCCCGTTCACGAACAAGCGTGCCGGCGCCGGCACCGCGCTCACCGTTCCCTTGACCCACAAGGACGCTGAGAAGAAGGGAAGCCGCGCTCATTTTCTGACCGTGGAATTCACCATTCCCGACGCGCCTGCGCATGACGAGATCGTCATCGCCTTGGGCGCCGCGAGCGGCGGGCGTCCGCACCATCGCATCGGCGATCGGTTCAACGACATGCGGATCATGGGAGTCGATCAGGCCGGCCGGCCGCTGCCAGCCGAGAGCAAATAACGCGCAAGCCTCCGGGTCCTTGCCCGGAGGCCAATAACGGCAATGCCGATAATATCGGGAACTGAACCAACGGAGGATTTGTCATGGATAGAAGGCAATTTATGGCCGCCGTCAGCGGCTTCGCAATCGTGGCCTCTTTGCCGGCGGTAGCGCTGGCTCAAGATACCCAGCCGGTCACCGGCGGCACGCTCAACGTCGGCTTCATCAGCGACGTCCGCACGCTCGACCCGCTTCAGTCGTCGCAATGGACCGAGCGGCAGATCCTTTTCCTGATATTCGATACGCTTCTCGAGACCGAGGCGGACTTCTCCCTGAAGCCTGCCCTGGCGAAAAGCTGGGAGTTTTCGGACGACGGCAAGCGCGTGGTCCTGAAGCTGCAGGAAGGCGTGAAGTTCCATGACGGCACACCGTTCAACGCCGAGGCCGTGAAATGGAACCTTGATGCACGTCTCGATCCGAAAGGCAACTCATCGCAGCTCAAGTTGCTGGAAGGCGTCAAGAATGTCGAAGTGCTGGATGAATTCACCGTCGCCATCGACATGAAGGAACCTTATCCGCCGCTGCTGGCGCTGTTTGCCGACCGCGCAGGGCTGATGGCTTCGCCAACTGCGGCCAAGAAATACGGCAGCGACGTCGGTTCCAATCCTGTCGGGACCGGTCCGTTCGTTTTCGGCGAATGGGTCCGCGGGTCGCGCATCGCGCTCACCAAGAACGACAGCTATTGGCAGAAGGGAATGCCATATCTCGACGGCATTACCTTCCATGACATTCCGACGAACGTCGTCGGCATTCAGCGCATGGCCATCGGTGAACTGGATTTCATAAGCCAGCTTGATCCGTTGGATACGCGCCTTTCCAAGGCCAGCCCGGACATCGAGCTTGTGCCGTCGAAGGGTGGCGTCTGGTATTCCTACCAGTGGCGGTGGGACGCCGAGCCATATAACAAGCCGGAACTGCGCCAGGCCATCGCGCATGGCCTCAACCGCGACCGCATCAACCAGATCATATGGGCGGGGCAAGGCAAGATTTCCGACAGCTTCACGCCAGACGGCCTGTGGTGGACCCCAACCGATCTGGTGCACTACGAATACGATCCGGAAAAGGCGCGCAAGATCGTGGCTGATTCCGGCCTGAAGGGCACCACCATCAAGCTTGCGGCGCCAAGCGGCGATACGCTGCGACGCTTTGCCGAACTTGCCAAGGAAGACCTCGACGCGATCGGCCTCAACATTGAGCTCGAGCCGGTCCCCCAAAGCGACTACTACGCAAAGGCGGTCTCAGGCGAGATACGCTTCACGCCGATGCGCTGGACGCAACGGGCGGATCCCGACGGCCTGATCCACTATCTCTTCTCCAGCAAAGGCACCGCGAACTCCACGGGCTACAAGAATGACCAAGTGGACAAATGGATCGATGAAGCGCGGGTAATTTCCGATCAGGCGCGCCGCAAGGAATTGTACGAAAAGATCCAGCGTCAGATTTCTGCCGATCTGCCTTACATGCCCGTCGGGTTCAGCATCGAATTCAACGCCATGCGCAACACCGTCAAAGGGTTCGCTCCGATGCCGGACGAGATCCCGCGGTTCCGTTACGTCTGGAAAACGCAGGCCTGATCTTCATGCTTTGCCGCGGCGCGCCGCGCCGCGGCGTCTGGCGCGGGTAGACCCGGTCCCGCCTGCAACCGGTAGAGGAACTTGATCGCCATTATGACCGCCGCCCATCGGATGTGCCCCAACCGCCCGCTTTGCGAGACGGGCTCCCCGGAGACGTTTCTTCAATCCTTCGCGATGAACTGAGGCCGGCATGCTTGCGCTTGTACTTTCCCGCATAGCGATCATGGTTCCGAACGTTATCGTTCTGACGTTTCTGCTGTTCACGTCGGTGACGTCCTTTCTGGGGACGCCGGCGGCGATCATGCTGGGGGAGAACGCATCCCCTCAATCGATCGCCGAACTCAACGCGAAGCTAGGCTTCGACCAGCCCATCCTGTCGCGTTACTGGAACTGGATCAGCGCCGCATTGTCGGGCGACCTGGGCCGGTCTTATTCCACCCAACAGCCTGTCGCGCAAATGATCGCGGATGCCCTTCCTCTAACGCTTGAGCTGGCATCCTGGGCGATCCTCATCGCATTCCTGGGGGCCACGCTGATCAATTCGGCGACGTTCATGAAAAAGCTGGTGGAGCGGCTCACCGCCGCCGTCAGCATCGTCGGCATCACCGTGCCCAATTTCTTTCTCGGACTGCTGCTGATCTACCTTTTTTCGGTTCAGCTCCGCTGGCTGCCGACGACCGGATGGTCGCCGTGGTCACGGGGCGCCGGGCAGCATCTCATCCACATGATCCTGCCCGTCATCACGCTTACGACCTTTTATTTCAGCTCCTTCACGCTCGTCTATAAAGCCGAATACCAGTCGGTGAAAGGCAGCCTCTACATCCAGGCCGCGCGTTCGAAGGGGCTGTCCGAGGCGCGCATTTCCTACCGGCACATTCTGCCCAACAGCATATTGCCCTTGATCACCTATGCCGGTCTTTCGCTTGGACAACTGGTTGGCGGCGCGGTCGTCACCGAAACCGTCTTTTCGATGCCGGGCATGGGCCGGCTTCTGGTGGAAGCGATCTCGTCCCGGGATTTTCCTGTCATGCTGTCGGTTGGAATGGTGATCATCGTCGGCGTGATGATCCTCAACCTTGTGGCGGACGTGACCTACAGCCTCGTCAATCCGCTCGTGCGAACATCGGCTTAGCATCCAATGAGAAAACTTCCATTCCGATTGGTCCTTGGCCTGACGCTTCTGGTGATCATCACTTTGATCGCGGTGTTCGCGCCCTTGATCGCGCCCCTGCACCCGACCGCCACGACGGTAAACGTCCTCGGCCCGCCTTCGGCTGAAAACATCCTTGGCACGGATCAACTTGGCCGGGACGTGCTGTCGCGCGTCATCTACGGAACAAGGGTTTCACTGCAGGTGGGCGCTTCGGCGGCCATAGTGGCTGTGCTGATCGGCGCCCCCATTGGCCTGATCGCCGGATTTTTCCGTGGCTGGATCGATTTTGTCCTCGTCCAGATCATCGACATTTTCATCGCCTTGCCGGGGCTCGTTCTCGCATTGATCATCACCGCGATGCTCGGGCCATCGGTGGTCAACCTGGCGGTCACGCTGGGTGTCGTCACCGCGCCGACGGTCGCCCGGCTGGTTCGTGGTCAGGTCTTCGTCGTCCGGGAAATGGTCTTCGTGGAAGCTGCGCGCGCCACGGGCGCAAGCTCTTTCTGGATCATCCGCCATCATATCATGCCAAACACGATGCGCGTGGTGTGGGCGCAGTTCGCAATCAATGTGGCCTTCGCGATCTTCACCTCCGCAAGCCTCAGCTTCCTGGGGCTGGGCGTTCCTCCGCCGGCTCCGGACTGGGGCGGCATGGTACGCGACGGTTCGATGTTCCTGCCGATCCTGCCGCTGCTCAGCCTCGGGCCGGGCGCTGCCGTCGCCCTTACAGTTTTCACATTTTATCTTGTCGGGTCGAGCATGAACGAGGCCGCGTCCCGCAATGATCGCTGATTGGAACAGGGAAATGACGTCTAACCAGATCGAGCCGCCGCTGCCGGCATTCATAGAACAACGCCTGCAGGAGTTTGCCGGCCGGGAAGGTGCCCTGAAAGCGCGGCGATGGATGCGGCCGGCGGATGTTCTGATGCGTGTGGAGAACCTTCGCTGCTTCAAGGCTTCGCGCGTCAGTTTTGCCGACATGTTGTTGCGCAGGATCGTTCGCGAACGCTGGCAGATAAGGATGATCTCGGCGGAATGCGGCGATGACGGCGCGGCGAGATTCGTCTACCGGATCGACGCGGAAGGCCATTCCTTCTCCTATATTGCCCGAGCATATCCATGGGACGGAATCGAAAAAGTCGGACGCCGCTCCGATGGCGCGGACCGTGACATGTTCGGCGCGCTCTTCGTCAATCTTGCCAGCCAACAGCGTATCGAGCGGGAATTTGAAACGTTCGACATCAAGGCTGAAGGCCAGATGCGTACGGATTCGGATGTGGTCGGCTGGACCCCGGCCAATCGCAGCAGCCGGCATTTCGACGCCGTAGTCGAAGCACTGTCCCGCGGCGAACAGCCCGCCCCCGAGCTCGGCATCGCCTATCTCATGCGGAACGGTGGCTTTCAAAGCAGCGGCCGGAATGGCACGGTTTCCTATCCGGGCATTCCCGAGGGGCATCCGCTGGCGCACCCGTTCTTTGCGGATATCTTCGCCATCTACCTGGTGCGGCTCGTCTCCATCGATCTCGTCAATGCCGTGGCGCGGCGGCGCAATCCGGACGCAGCGCAGCTCGACATTTCGATCGCGCGCGGGCTTGGAATAGGCAACTCCTCAGGCCAGGGCATGTGCGTTGCCCTCCAGCGCTGGCCGCATTGGGTCGCCACATGGGTGACCGTACGCGAGGCGGCTCTTGGCTACGCAAAAAGCCTGCCGGTCGATACGGGAAGCATTTCAGTTGTCCGCGGCTCGATAGAGAGCACCATCCGCATCTATGCGCAGACCGACCCACAGACGCAGGACTACGTGGTGGCCAACGAAACCATCATCGAGAACCTGACACGCATATCGGCAAGCCTGCGCGAAGGACAGTTTCGGTGCTGGGGCGACGTTGCTGCGCACGTCGCAGAAGTCATGGATGGCGAGACCAGTGAGCAGTTCCACAGCGTACTTCTCGACGTGGTACCGGACTTTTGTGACGCCATCGCGCCCTATTTCCAGATCGGCGCAGCCCACAAGCGGCAATTGCAGCCAGCAATGACGGTCGCTGAATTGCGCGAGATCCTGCGCAGGAACTACGTCTGGGCTCTCACCGCCGACCGCACGCTTGCCGAAACCCATCAGCACTTCTGGTACCATTCGATCGACAATGGCGAACAAAGGCGCGGCGAGCGGGTCATCGACCCGCACGAGCGTTTCGAATCCTTCATCGATCATATCGGACTGATCCAGAGGCTGGCGGCGGTGCTGGTCAGCCGTGGTGACAAGGAGCGCGCCGGCGACGTCGTCCTCGACCATCCGGACTTGCATTACGCCATTTCGCGGGTGCAATATCTGGATGGCCTGCTCTATGCGGAAATACGCGATCCGCTCGCGCATCGCGATTTCGTCCCCGCCGATCTCATACGGTTTTTCCTTGCGTCGCTGGGCATTCGCGGCTCGACGCCGCTCAGCATCCGCTATGTGCGGGGGACTTTCTTCCAAGACCAGCCGCTGCCTTCGGAATTCCTCGAGCCTGACAGGCCGGGTTCCCGGGTTCGCAAGCATGAGAATGAGGTCGCCCTGTGAGCACGAGCATGTTTGTTGCCTATTCCGAACTGACTCGCGTCCTGCCGTGGTCGCTCAGGGCGCTGGGCTACGCGTTCGGAACCGCTGACCGGGGCGCTCATCTCGTCGCAACAGGTGCGGCGCTCGATCCGGCTATTCTGGAGGAAATTCGCCAGGCGGGACCGCGGCCCTCCCATGGCTTCCGCTACCGGAAATCGAACGGGCTCACGATGCTGGACGCCGCCGGCGTTTCATTTCTGGAAACGGGACCTGCCGCGATCGATGCTCTCGCCGCGCATGCAGGCGGCGCCAAATGGGAAATGTGCCGGATATTGGCGGCGACCGAGCTGTCGCTTGTTCCGGCCACGCTGGTCGGTGCGATGGACTACAATCTCTCCTCTATCGGCATCATCGCCAGGGATGGAACCTTCGACTGGCTGTTGGCTGACCCCGACGCACGGGGTGTGCTTTATTCGGGCCGGGGCGGGGATGCCCTGGCGGCGCTCCTCGGTGAGGACACGGCGGTTCTGGAATCGATCGACGCCGCCGGGCTGACGCCGGGCTGCGCGCTTCTCATGGTCAGCGCCCGCAGGCCTGAACTGAAGGCGTCCGGGCACGTTGCCGTTCGGCCTCGGGAAAAGATCGCCATGGCGCACCAGAAGGGCATTCCCCTGTCGCGCGAGACGCTGGATGCGCTGTACGCGCTCGAAATGCTCACCTGGGCTCCAACTTCGGAGCGCTCTCGCTCGCAGGCGGGCTTCACTGTTGCACCGGCGCCAAACTCATGAGTGAACGGAAATCCGATCCAGTGGTCGAGGTAAAAGGCCTCAACGTCGCTTTCGGCAAGCATCAGGTGGTGCATGATGTCGATCTGGCCATCCATGCTGGCGAGACGCTGGCGCTTGTCGGCGAGTCGGGGTCCGGCAAGAGCGTCACCTCCATGACGATCATGGGACTGCTTTCCGGCAATACCCAAGTGACCGGTTCGGTCATCGTGGATGGCCAGCAAGTGGTGGGGGCGTCGACATCGACATTGCGGCGGGTGCGTGGCGGCATTGCCAGCATGATCTTCCAAGAACCGATGATGAGCCTGAACCCGGTTCTGCAGGTCAGCACCCAAATCAAGGAAATGCTGCGCCAGCATCGACCCTTAAGCGATGCCGAGGCGCGGGAGGAGGGCATCCGGCTTTTCGACCGCGTTCGCATTCCTGACGCGCGGCGGCGGTTCAATGACTATCCTCACATGTTCTCCGGGGGGATGCGGCAGCGGATCATGATCGCCATCGCATTGGCGTGCTCGCCGAAGCTGCTTATCGCCGATGAGCCGACAACAGCGCTCGACGTGACGATACAGGCGCAAATCCTCGATCTCCTGAACGAGGTCCAGCGCGATACCGGCACCGCGATCCTGTTCATCACGCATGACATGGGCGTAGTGGCCAACATCGCCGACCGCGTCATGGTCATGCACAAGGGACGCGTGGTGGAGACGGGAGCAGTAAAGGACGTTTTCGAGCGTCCGCGCGAGGACTATACGAGGATGCTGATCGACGCGGTCCCCCGCCTGGGGCAAGGCGTCGCCCGCTCCTACCGCGCGCCTGCCAAGGATGTTGTTCCGAAGCCGGTTTTGAGCGTGCGCAAGCTGGTGACCCGGTTCGACGTGCGTGGCGGGGCGATGCGTCGCAAGGTGGGGCGTCTCCATGCCGTCGAGGGTCTGAGCTTCGACATCATGCCTGGAGAAACGCTGTCGCTGGTTGGCGAGTCCGGCTGCGGCAAGTCGACGACCGGACGCAGCATCCTGTTTCTCAATCCTCCGGATTCTGGCGAGGTGGTCTTCGACGGACGCACGGTGCGGCGCGACAACAGGTCCGATCTTTCGGATCTCCGGCGCAATGTGCAGATGATCTTCCAGGATCCGTTCAGTTCCCTGGACCCGAAGCAAAACGTCGGTGCGATCCTGGCTGAGCCCCTGCTATGCCATGGGCTGGCGACCAGGGCCAAGGCCCTGGACAAGGCGAAACATCTTCTGGAGCGTGTCGGCCTCGAACCGTCGATGATCACCCGTCTTCCGCACGAGTTTTCCGGCGGACAGCGCCAGAGAATCTGCATTGCGCGGACCCTGATGCTCGACCCGAAGGTCATTATAGCCGACGAGGCTGTCTCGGCGCTCGACGTTTCGGTAAAGGCGCAGGTGATCGACCTGCTGCTTGAGTTGCAGGAGGACCTGCGGTTGTCCTACCTCTTCATCAGTCACGACATGGCCATTGTCGAACGTGTCAGCCACCGCGTGGCGGTCATGTATCTTGGCGAGATCGTGGAGATCGGGCCCAGCCGCGAGGTGATAGGGAATCCGAAACATCCCTATACCCAGAAGCTGATGGCAGCGGTGCCGAACCCGGAGCCGGCCGCGGACAGGCACCGCTTGATCGGCAAGCCGGTGACGGAATTGCCGTCTCCCGTGCGGCCGCTCGATTTCATTCCGCCGAAGCGGCAGCCTCGCGCGGTCGGACCCGACCACTTCGTGATCGAGTGACAAGCTTTAACGAGGGCGCTTCAGATGGACGCCCTTGAACGAATCCGGGCAAGGCGCTTCCCGATACCTATGGAGAATTCGATGAACACACATGCTGATCAGTTCCGAATTGGAGAGAAGGCGGCTTCCTTTTTACACCAGGAGAAAAAACTCCTTATCGATGGAAAATGGGTGCCGGCTCAGTCCGGGAAGATTTTCGACACATATGATCCGGGCACGGGACGCATAATTGCACAGGTTCCGGAGGGCGGCGCCGCCGATATCGACAATGCCGTCAAAGCTGCGCGGCGGGCCTTTGAAGAAGGCCCATGGAGCCGCATCACGCCCAGCGAACGTGGACGTCTCATCTGGAAACTGGCGGATCTGCTGGAACAGAACGCCGATGAACTGGCCGAACTGGAGGTTCTCAACAATGGCAAGCCGCTTGCCAATGCCCGGAATTCCGACGTCGCGCTCAGCGTGGATATGTTCCGCTACATGGCGGGCTGGGCGACCAAGATCACAGGCGAAACCATTTCGATCTCTGCGCCGGACAAGTACCATGCCTTCACGGTGCGCGAGCCGGTCGGCGTCGTCGGGCAGATCATTCCGTGGAATGCGCCACTGCTCATGCTGGCCTGGAAGGTAGCTCCGGCGCTGGCCACCGGCTGCACGATCGTGCTCAAGCCGGCGGAGCAGACGCCGCTGACGGCGCTGCGCTTCGGTGAACTGGTCCAGGAGGCCGGCATTCCCGCCGGCGTGATCAATATCGTGACCGGTTTTGGACCTACGGCGGGCGCAGCGATAGCCTCGCACCCCCAGATCGACAAGGTTGCCTTTACGGGTTCCAGCGAGGTCGGCCGCATCATCGTCAAGGCTGCCGCGGGCAATTTGAAGAAAGTGTCGCTCGAATTGGGAGGGAAGTCGCCCGTCATCGTCTTTCCCGATGCTGACATGTCGGTTGCCATTCCCGGTGTCACGCAGGGCATTTTTGCCAATAGCGGCCAGGTCTGCACCGCAGGATCGCGGCTGTTCGCCCACAAGAAGGTGTTCGACCAGATCGTGGATGGGATCGGCCAGCGGGCGGGGAACATCCGCGTTGGTCATGGCCTCAGCGAAGGCGTCCAGATGGGGCCGGTCATTTCCCCGGTCCAGTGCGACCGCGTCATGAGCTATATCGAGCAGGGCAGGAGCGCCGGTGCAACGGTGGCGTTTGGCGGCACGCGGATAGGCAATGAAGGCAACTTCATTGCGCCGACGGTGCTGACCGATACCCGACCCGACATGGCGGTGGTGCAGGAAGAGATTTTCGGTCCTGTCCTGTGCGCCATGAGCTTCGATGACGACGACCTGGAACAGATCGCGCGGCAGGCGAATGACAGCATCTTCGGACTAGCTGGCAGCGTCTGGACGCGGGACCTGAGCGTCGCCCACAAGATGGTACGGCGAATTCGCGCGGGCCGGATCGGGGTCAACGTACACGGCTCGGTGGACGCGGCGATACCCACCGGCGGCTTCAAGCAATCCGGCTGGGGCAGGGAACGGGGACAGGAAGGGCTGAACCTTTATACGGAGACCAAGTCGGTCATCATGTCGCTTTGAAGGCCTGCCAAACCTTTCGCGAACAGCCGGCAAGGTCGATCCTATCCATGGCGGCCATATGGCGGCGGCATGACCCCCGGTAACGAATATGACTGTGGCGCGCCATCGACCAGGAAGGCTATGTAACGATCGAGTACCGGCAAGCAGCGAGGTTCTGTTGAGCGCTTTGGATCGCCCGCTGTCACGCGTCCTGCGCGACGTGACCAGCCTCATCAATTCCAGCGTCGACCTCGAGACAACGCTGCAGCACCTTGTCGATGCGGCATGCCAGCACGATGCCTGGTCGATGGCGGCGGTGATGAGCATCGATCAGGCGGATGGCAATGCTGTGGTCGTGACCCGGCATGATCCTAGCCAGTTGACGAAGTCCTATCGCAACCGCTGGACGCTGGCGACAAGTCCATCCCTCATCGCGTTGACCCGCAATGATCCGGTGATCATTCGCGATGCCCAGGAGAGCATCGAATTTCCGGGCTATCGGGAAGAGGCAATCCAGCGCGGTTATCGCACTGTCGTGGTTTTGCCTCTGGGCTGCCGGGACATGGAAGACCGCGCGATGGTCTTGTCGGTGCAGTCGCGCGACGTTGTCGATCTGTCAGCGGCCGATCTCGCATTCCTGCAGACGATCGTCCATCTGGGCGCCATAGCCGTGGACAAGGCCCACAGGCTAAGGGCGGAACATGCTGCCGCCGCGCAACTCCAAAACGCACTTGCCGCGCATTCCTCCCTGATGCACCAGGTCCTGTCGGACGGTTCCGTCGCATCCGCGGCTTCCATGGTCGAAACCTTCCTGCCGAACGCAATCGTCGTGGTGGATCTGACTGCCAACCTGGTCGTTGCCGGACGTTCGCCCAAGCCGGACCTCATCGACACCGACCGCTGGCGCGAGGAGATGGACGATTGCATGAGCCGCCAGTTTCTCCGTCTTGCTCGCGATATCTCGGACCAGGCCGGGCTTGAAATGCGCAAGCTGTACCTGAACTGCGGCGGCCATCACCTCAACCTGCCGGCGGCGGTGGAGCCGTTGGTCGTGGATGGCAAGACGGTAGGGGCGCTGATCGTGTTTTCGCTCGACGCCAATTTCGGCGACCTCGATCATCTTCTTCTTCAGAGCGCTCGGTTCGCGCTCAGCGTCCAGTTGATGCGCAGCCATTTACGGTTCCAGACGGAATCGCAGACTTCCAGCGAATTGTTCATGGAAATCGTTTCCGGCAACTGGCGCAACGTGGACGATTTGACGGCGCGGGCGCGCCGGCTCGGCATTGACGTAAACGCCACCGCCAGGCTGGTCGCGATCGGCCTCCCGGAAACTGTGCCGGAAAAGGGCAAGACCATACCCGAACTGCACCGCTCCATCATGCGGCTCGCCGGCCAATTGGCGCCGCAGGCGACCGCCGCCGCATTGGGCGAGATCATTCTGTGCCGCATTCCCGACGCGCCCCGCGACGCGGACACGGTGGTCAAGACGTTTGTGCGCAAGCTGATCGAGGAAACGCAGTGGCTGATCGGCACCAAGCCGATCATCGTGGCGGGTAAGACCTGTTCGAGCATTCACGACTATCCCCAGGCATGGCTTGAATGCGAGCGCATGATCCGTCTTGCCGTCCGCTTCAACCGTACCGGGTTGCTTGCGCCCCAGGACTTCGGTCCTTTTCCGCTGCTGCTTTCGGCGGCCGACAGCAAGGAAGTGAGGTCGTTCGTGGATATCGCCATTGGCGCGGTCGTGCGTCACGACGAGGCGCATGCAACGGACTATATCAGGACCCTGACCGTCTTTCTGGAGCACGGTTGCCGCAGCCAGGCCTGCGCGGACGCGATGGAATTGCATGTTACTACGCTTCGTTATCGCCTGAACCGTATCCAGGAACTGTTTGGCATCGAGATCGATTCACCCGAACGTCGGTTCGCGCTTGAACTGGCAATACGCCTCAAGGAGACCATTGCCCGGGAGCAACCTGTCTGATGCGGTCTCTGCTTCGTGTCCTAGGAGTCTGACTGCCGCCTCTCCTGCGTAGAGCAGGAAGACCCTCTCTCACGTCCCTTTATCCTTCCACCCTCCTGGAGAGGCAGGACGCATGACGGACAAGAGGGAAAAAGAGCTGAGCACGATCGATCCAGTGGAACTGCGGCGAACGTTCGGCACCTTCGTCACGGGCATCACGGTGGTGACGACGCGGGACGAAGATGGTTCGCCGCGCGGCATGACTGCGAATTCCTTCACCTCAGTCTCCCTTGAGCCGCCGCTGCTGCTCGTCTGCATAGGAAAGAGCGCCAGCAGCTTTCCGGCGTTCAACACCGCCGAAGGCTTCGCCGTCAACGTTCTGCACGACCGCCAGAAGGAGGTGGCGAGTCTCTTCGCCTCGAAGTCACTCTCCAAGTTCGAGACGATAGCCCATACCACCGTGCATACGGGCTCGCCGGTGCTCACCGACAGCCTTACCTGGTTTGACTGCACGGTGCATGACCGTATCGAGGCGGGAGACCATGTGATCCTGATCGGCCGGGTGCGTGCTTTCGGCACCAGCCCTGCCGCTCCGCTAGGGTTTTGCCGGGGGCGCTATGTCTGCGTGGAAGACCCGATGCCGCCTGGCTGGACGCCTTCCCATCGCATGATCATCGGCTACCTGGTCGAGCATGACGGCCGCATCCTGCTGCGCGACGATGGCGCCGGAGGCTGGGAACTGCCGACGGCAACGCACCGTAAGCCGGGCGACATGCTCAGCTTCGAAGGCGGCGGCGTGGTTGCGCCGCTCACCAGCGATGCGTTTCTCTATTCGGTCTTCGATGTGGCCGACCAGCAGCCCGGTTATGTCGTTTACCGTGGCGCGCTCGCGGGCCCGCCCGGCGAAATTCCGGATTTGTCGCCGTCGCTGAGGTTCTTTGCCCATGAAGAGCTGCCTTGGGACAGCATTCCGATCAGGCAGATACGCGCAACGCTGCGCCGTTACCTGCATGAGCGCGCGGACTCTCGCTTCGGGATCTACGTCGATTCCAGTGATGGCGGCCGGGTGGCGATGATAGACGGCGCCCCGCGTCCGTGGCGGTCGCTTAACGGCTTGGCCGGCGACCGAGAAACCGCGAAGGGATGAGATGATGGACCTGACGCTGAAGGTGATCGAAGGATCGCGCCAGGATCTTTTCATTGCCGGGGAGCGCGTCGCGCCGCGGTCCGGCCGCTACATGCCGAGCTACGATCCGACGAACGCGGCGCCTTGGTATGAGGTTGCCGACGCCGGGGCGGATGATGTCGACGCCGCTGTGCAGGCAGCCAAAAGAGCGTTTCACGATCCGGCCTGGCGCAGGCTGACGCAGACGGATCGCGGCAAGCTGCTGCGCCGGTTGGCCGATCTCATCGCGGAACACGCCGATGAACTCGCGGCCATCGAGACGCGTGACAACGGCAAGCTTCTGAAAGAGATGCGTGTGCAACTGCGCGCGGCGCCGGACAGCTATCTCTATTTCGCCGGAATGGCCGACAAGCTGCATGGCGAGACCATACCGGTCAATAAGCTCGATATGCTGAACTTCACGCTGCGCGAGCCGATCGGCGTGGTGGGCATGATCTCGCCGTGGAATTCACCGCTGATGCTGCTGACCGGCACGCTCGCACCCTGCCTGGCAATTGGCAATACGGTCGTGGTCAAGCCATCAGAGCATACTTCCGCGTCCACCCTTGCCCTCGCCGAACTGATTGCAAAAGCGGGCTTCCCGGCTGGCGTTTTCAATGTCGTTACCGGCAAGGGCGCTACGGCGGGCGAAGCGCTGACCTTGCATCCCGATGTCGCCAAGATCGCCTTCACGGGCAGTACGGCAACCGGCCGCCGCATCGCCGCCAACGCTGCCAGCCGACTTGTTTCGTGTCAGATGGAACTGGGCGGCAAGTCGCCTCATGTCGTATTCGCCGATACCGACATCGAGCGTGCGGTGAACGGCGTGGTTGCCGGCGTGTTCGCCGCTGCCGGGCAGACCTGTATCGCAGGCTCGCGCTGTTTCGTCGAAAAATCCATCTATGCCGCATTCGTCGAAAAGCTGGCGGATCGTACCAGGCGCGTGCGTATCGGCCATCCGACCGATGAGGACACGGAAATCGGTCCGCTGGCGCTGGCTGCCCAACTCGACAAGGTCGAGCAGTATGTGGACTACGGCGTCGCCGATGGCGCGCGGCTGGTTGCCGGAGGCCACCGGCCGCGGCGGGACGACCTCTCCGGCGGCTGGTATTACGAGCCCACGGTTCTGGCGGATGCGCGCAACGACATGCGCTTCATGCGCGACGAAATTTTCGGCCCGGTCGTGGGCGTCGTGCCGTTCGACAATGAAAGCGAACTGATTGGGCTTGCCAACGACACCCATTATGGGCTGGCGGCGGGTGTCTGGACCCGCGACATCGATCGCGCGCTGCGCTTTGCGCGCAACGTCGATGCCGGCACGGTCTGGGTCAATACGTATCGCTCTGCTGCTTACATGTCGCCCTCCGGCGGGTTCAAGGAGAGCGGTTACGGCAAGCGCGGGGGTTTCGAAGTCATGCGCGAGTTCTCCCGTGTGAAGAATGTCGTCATCGACTACTCCGGCGCCACGCAGGACCCGTTCGTAATCCGTTTGCGCTGACGCTCATCCGACGATTCCCTAATATTCGAAAAGGTCATTGTCATGAAATTTTCCGTTTCCCTGAACATGGAGAGGTTCAGTCCCGACAAGGATATGCGCCAGGTGGCGGCTGAGACGCTGGAACTGGTGCGTATGGCCGATGCCGGCGGCTTCGAGACCGCCTGGTCGCCCGAGCATCACACGATTGAATTCACGATCGCGCCCGGCCCGTTCCAGTTGCTGGTCTGGTGGGGAGCTCATACCGAACAGATCCGGCTTGGCACCGCCACCATCGTCGCGCCGTACTGGACCCCGATCCGTCTCGCGGGAGAGGCCGCGCTTTGCGATCACCTGACGGGAGGGCGGCTGGAATTCGGCATCGCCCGCGGCGCCTATCAGTATGAATTTGACCGTATGGCGGGAGGCATCCCGCAACAGGAAGGCGGCGCCTACATGCAGGAACTGCTGCCGGCAGTCCAGAAATTATGGGCAGGCGACTACGCCCACGAGGGTAAGTATTACCACTTCCCGCTGGCAACCTCGGTGCCGAAGCCCTTGCAGCAACCCAACCCGCCCATCTGGGTGGCGGCGCGTGACCCCGGCACATTCGATTGGGCGGTGCGCAATGGCCACAACATCCTCTCCACGCCGTTGTCGCGGCCGGTCGCGGAAATCGGCATTCTCGGCGACAAGTTCAAGAAGGCGGTCCAGGATCATCCCGAAGTGCCGAGACCGCGGTTCATGATGCTGCGCCGCACTTGCGTGTATGAACGTCCCGAGGACTGGGAACTGCCGGTTCGCTACAGCTATCAATATGGGCGCAGCTTCGAGAACCTGTTCCAGAACATCGGCACGGTGAAGAACGGCTTTCCTGAAGCGGTTTCTTACGACACCGTTGGCAACAGCGGCGACTACGATCCGCGGTCGATCCGCGACAATCTCCTTTTCGGCACCCCGGACGAGGTGGTCGAAAAGCTGATGGTCTATGAAGCGGCGGGCGTAGACCAGTTCTGCCTCGGCCTCGCCTTCGACCTGCCGTTTGAGGTGCAGAAGAAATCGCTGGCGCTGTTCATCAAGGAAGTGATGCCCGTATTTGCGATGCGCGAGAAGGAAGCGGGCAGGGAAAAGTCGCGGGTGATCGCCTGATGGGAGCTGTCACGCCATGATTGTCGAGGAACGCATCTACAAGATAAGGGCCGGCCGTCTCGCCAGGTACATGCAGCTTATCAGCGAGGAAGGCCTTGCCATCCAGCAGCCGATCCTGGGCAACCTGATCGGCTATTTCCGCACCGAGATCGGACCTCTCAACCATGTCGTGCATCTATGGGGCTATAGCGACCTGAACGACCGCGCCGAGCGGCGTCAGCGGCTGGCCGAAGATCCCGCGTGGCGGGCGTTTACCGTCAAGCTCACCGAGAATATCGAAACGATGGAAAACCGAATCCTGATCCCGACCGATTTTTCACCGCTGCGGTAGGTTCAAGACCTGGCTTCCCGCTTGCCCGACCGCGAAAGAATCCAGGAGCCGGTCCGTGGTCATGACCCAGCCGTAGTTGCGTGCGAAAGCATCGAGCATGGCCTGCCGGCTGGGCGGATGGTTGGAAGAAACAGCATCCTCTACCACAATCGTGGGATAACCGAAATGCACGGCGTGACGGCAGCTATCTTCGACGCACATCTCCGCTACCGTGCCGACGAATACCAGACCGTCCACCGCAAGCAGCTTGAGCGTCTTGGCAAGATCCGTGGCATGAAAGGCGCTGAAATAGACCTTGTCCAGCACGATATCGCCATCCTGTGGCGCAAGCTCGTCAATCACCTCCGCGGCATCCCGCATGCCCTCGACATCGCCGTAGGAGCGCATGAAGCCTGGTACGCACGCATGGGTCGGCGCATCGGTCAGCTTGATCCAGGTCAGCTTGCCGGCGAGGGCCTGATACAGGGAGTCGGCAACGTATCGCGTGAATACCACCGGCTTGCCGTTGCCGCGAAACGCCGCAATGAGTCTGCCGATCGAAGGTATGGTTTCGCGCGCGGATGCAACCTCCATCGGCGCATGCCTGCGCACGAAATCGTTCTGCATGTCCACGACCATGAGGGCAGGGTTTTTAAGCGAAGCCAGCACGCCGTTTCTCCATACAGGCGTCCCGGATTATACCTATCCGGGTAGCGGAGAGCCTATATCATCGAACCCGCGAGCCGTATGCTTTCCTTCGTAGCACTGGGCTACGCGGGTATCCTGCCGAACGGGGGAAGACGGCGGGTGCACTTCTATCTTCATTAATCGGGATCGTGGCTCTGGAATGTGCTGACTATCGTCCGCCAGGCCAGGAGTGGAGGACAGGTGTGACGGATCGCATAACGGTCGAGGGCGTGTACAAGATTTTCGGCAGATCGCCGGAATCGGCTTTGGCCATGCTGAAGTCTGGCGAGACAAAGGAAGCTGTGCTCCAGAAGACCGGGCAGGTCGTCGGCTTGAGCGACGTGTCGCTGTCCGTTCCCGTCGGTTCGATTTACATGATCATGGGCTTGTCCGGCTCCGGTAAGTCGACGCTTGCGCGATGCATCAATCGCCTCATCGAGCCGAATGCAGGGCGCATCCTTATCGATGGCGAGGAGATCACCGGCGCCAGCGAAGCGCGGCTGCGCGAAATCCGCCGGACGCGTATCTCCATGGTGTTCCAGCACTTCGGCCTGTTGCCGAACAGAACGGTGTTGGAGAATGCCGAGTTCGGCCTGAAACTGCGAGGTGTGCCAGCCGCCGCGCGCAGGAAGAAGGTGATGGAGGTGCTGGAGGTCGTCGGGCTGGCTTCGTGGGCAAATCATCTTCCCGGTACGCTGAGTGGCGGCATGCGTCAGCGCGTCGGATTGGCCCGCGCACTCGCCACGGATGCCGATGTCCTGATCATGGACGAGGCTTTCAGCGCGCTGGACCCACTCATCCGCAGCGAAATGCAGGACGAACTGCTGCGCCTGCACAGGACTTTCCACAAGACCATCCTGTTCATCACGCATGATTTCCAGGAGGCGCTGAAGCTCGGAAGCCGGGTCGCCATCATGGCGGATGGAATGGTGATGCGCGAAGGCGTTCCGCAGGACATCGTGACCAAGCCCGGGAATGACTACGTCGCCGCCTTCACCCGCGACGTCAACCGGGCCCATCTGTTCGATGCGAGTTCCGTGATGGTGGAAAGCAGTCCGCTCCGGCTAGACGGACGTGCGTTTGGCGGCCGCGATGCCGAGGGCGAACCGGTGTTCATCGTCGACGATTCGATGCAGGTCGTGGGTGTCGTCGGACCACGCCAGTTGCCACGCCTCGCCGATGGTTCGGCGATCCAATCATTGATGAGCAAGGACTATGAGACGGTATGCGGCACGGAAAAGCTGTCGGTGGTGGCCAGCCTGTGCCATCGAGACCGGCCGATAGCCGTTGTTGACGAGGGCGGCCGATATTTGGGGCGTGTCGATCCACTCCAGATCCTGTCCCGCATTGGCGCTCCGGCGGCGGCTTCCTCGCAATCCCGGGGAGCGGAGGCCTGACCATGCTGGATGTCGATAATCTCTATGTCATCCCGCTGGACCAATGGATCCAGGTCGGCGTCCGCTGGCTGGCAATGCATTTCCGGCCACTTTTCCAGACCATCAAGTGGCCCGTCGAGACCCTTCTGACCGCGATCGACCATGGACTCCATGCCATTCCGTTTCCGATCCTGATCGGGATCTTTGCCCTCATCGCATGGCGCTCCGCATCGCGTGGCGTGGCTATATTCACGCTGCTTTCGCTGACCCTGATTGCCTTCATGGGCCTGTGGGCGGAAGCGATCACCACCCTGTCGCTCATCGCCACGGCAATCGTGGTGTGCGTCATCCTTGGCATTCCAATCGGAATCCTGTGCGCGCGCCACGATCGCGCCTGGACCATCGTGCGGCCGGTGCTCGATGTCATGCAGACGACGCCCAGCTTCGTCTACCTGGTCCCGGTGGTCATGCTGTTCGGCGTCGGAACGGTGCCTGGGGCAGTCGCGGTCATCGTGGCGGCGATATCACCGCTGATCCGCTTCACCAATCTCGGGATTCGTCTTGTCGACAAGGAGATGGTCGAGGCGGGGCGGGCCTTCGGTGCCACCGATCGCCAACTTCTCTGGGAAGTCCAACTTCCATTGGCCTTGCCAACCATTCTGGGCGGCCTCAACCAGACAGTACTGATGGCCATGGTCATGTCGGTGATCGTATCCATGATCGGGGCCGAAGGGCTCGGACTTGTGGTCCTGCAGGGGCTGGGACGTCTCGATGTCGGCATGGCTGCCGTCGGCGGCATCGCCATCGTCCTGCTAGCCATGATCCTCGATCGCATCACGCAGGGCCTGGCCAACCAGGACAAGGCCGGACCAACCCGGGGCATCCGGGCCGCCCTGGCTCAGTTGCTGCGTCCCAGAAATGAGGAAGCGGGGAGTTTCGAAACGAACCACCAGCAGGTTTGAACACCGTCTCGATCAGGCGGAACGACGCAACAAATATCACAACAAGGGGAGAATACATGTCGGCGAATTATCGATACCGCAAAGGGCTGAGACTGGCCTGCGCCATGGCTGTTGCAGCAACCATGATGGGTGGGCAGAGTTTTGCGCAGGATAAGCCTGGCGAAGGCAAGACCATTCGTTTCACGTCCTCCGACAGCCTGGGCGCCAACTATATTCAGGACCAGGTCCTGATAGCGGGCCTCGAGAAACTCGGTTACGACGTAAAGTTGTCGACCATGAACATGTCGGCGATCCTGCAGGCCATTTCGCAGGACGACCTCGACATGACCGGCGACATCAACTGGCCGCAGGCCGAGCCCGCCATCGCACAGATCTCGGATACGGTCGAACTGATCAATGAAGGCACGATCGCGGGCGGCGGCATCAACGGCTACATGATCGACAAGAAGACAGCCGAAGCCAACAACATCACCAATGTCTCGCAACTGAAGGACCCGAAGATCGCCGCCTTGTTCGACACCGACGGTGACGGAAAAGCCAATCTGGTGAATTGCGATCCCGCTTGGAAGTGCGGTGACGTCGTCGATTTCCAGGTCAAGGAGTTCGGCTTGAGCGATACGGTGCGCTCCATCCGCGCCAAATACGAGCCGCTGATCGGCGAGGTCTTTGCACGGGCCGACCGAGGAGAGCCGATCCTTCTTTACACCTGGAGCCCATCCTGGATCGTCTATCGGCTGAAGCCCGGCAAGGACGTGGTGTGGCTGCCGATCCCGTATGACGCTCTTCCCGAGGGCGTATCGAAACCGAAGACGCACGAGGTCAAGGACGTGGTTGGCTGTGCGGGGGGGCAGAACCCATGCCGCATGGCGGTTGGCCCATGGAACTGGCGCACGCTCGCCAACAAGAAGTTCCTGGCTGACAATCCGGCGGCCAAGAAATTCATCGAACAAGCGAAATGGTCGCTGGACATCTGGAGCCAGTGGGAAGGCGATCTGGGGGCCGGCAACAAGACCGACGCCGAGATCAAGAAGATCGCCAACGACTGGATTGCCGCAAATCAGTCGGAGTTCGATGGCTGGGTAAAGAATGCGGCTGCCGCCGGGAAATAATCCGGGCAGGCCTCTATCGTGGCCTGTTATCACAATGGTGGCGGACCCTGTCCGCCACCATTGTCGATTGAGGAGACCGATTGCCGGCCAAGCGTTTTCGCTTCATGGCGACGTTTCCTTATGGGGAGCGGCTACACAGGCTCATGCAAAGGGCAGGCGATCGTTTGGACATGCGGCCTCAGAGACGATTATCTCGGGATAAATAGCTGCCGCCGCGCCTGATCGAGCGCGGGCCGCTTGGTATAGTGAGAAAAACTGAGTGAAGCCTTATTTCACGCGCAGCTATTACTCTAGGTCGCGCGTGAAGGTTCCGTTCTCCTTGAGCCCCCCGCTGTCGTGGAACTTGACATCCAGACGCCAATGCGAACGGCGGCGGCATGTCGTTACAAGCGCGAAACCGTCGCCAGGGGCGAAACTTGTCTGCACCTCGCAACAATACGGCCCCTGCTCAGGATCGGGATCGGGAAAGCAAAAAGTCTCATTGGCCTGGAAATTGTCGGCAGTTCCGTTCGCAAACGGATATGGCGCGTACAGCGCCGAACTGTGGATACAATGCAGGATGCTCTGCTTGCCGGTTTTGCTGTTTGTTACACGAGCGGTGACCAGGCTGCTCACGTGCTCGTCACCCGACAGGAATACCAGTCCCTTTATTTCCTTGTTGCACACGAACCTGAGCAGTTTATGTAAGGAAAACGGGTATCCATCCCACGCGTCCGAACGCAAGGCACAAGTGGGGGCCTCGGCCACCTCCCGCCGCCGCGGCAGCACTGCCGAGGATGTGAGAACAAATTTGGGCATTTCGGTGTGTTCAGGCTTGGTAAGCCATTCACAAAGTTTGGCGAATTGCGTTGAACCCATGATCCGCGCTTCGCACCAGTTCGAAACCGTCCGTCCTTGACGTTCGGTGCGCGTGTCGCAAAGGAAGAATGGCATACCGTTGTGGGTTAAATCGTCTCGCCAGATGTGTGCCGGCAGGCGCTTTTCCAGCACCTCGGTCTTGCCACGTTCGTACCTGAAGTAAGCCAGCTTCCCAGGCTTTATGACGATATCATTCTTGCGCATCGCCGGGTCGGGGTCTTTTGCCCAATTGTCGCGAATCTCATGATCGTCCAGCATCATTTCAACCGCCATGTCCAAGCGCTGCATCACCGCCTTCACACCGCGGCTCTGGCCCCGGCGTTCGTAGGGTATTCGGAATCGGTCGTTGACTACCTTAGGGTCGAAAAGCCCTGCCGTAGCGTCGATATATACCTGATCGCCGGCCAGCAGCAGCAACGTTGGGGCGCCGGGTTTGCCCAGTAGATCGCCGAGCGCGAGCAGAGACGCATCCGCGGGCCCTCGTGTCGCATGCTGACCGTCGGGCATGTGGTCGAGGAAATCACTGGGGTATTGGCAACTTGCGAGAGCGAATGAAAGGTTCGATACCGCGCGGGCATCGCTCTTGTGCCGATGGCTTCTGTGCGACCTTCCAGGCCCGCCGACGATCAGGCCACCTCGCAAATCATCCAATGTGTCAGTCTCGAGCGCATACCGAATAGCCTCGGCGGCCCTCTTCACCGCGTTCTTGGCATGCGAACCTGTGTCGAGGATTTCAGGTGGTGATCCCGCCCCGTCGGGCAGTTTCGGTAACCGAGCCAAGCCGCCAATACCCTGCGCCTGAACGTACAGCAGCAAGACCAGTACCTGCTGCGCTTCAGGCCATTCATGGAGCGGAACTTCAAATACGTAAGGAGATGCGGGTTGCTTAATATAGTAATGCGGAAGACTATTATAGAGGCTATCGTCCCTCTGTCCTTTCTCGTCGCCGCGGCTCGTAACCGGCGGACCGATCATGTGCAGGCGGTCGCCCTTTGCGTAGACGGGAACAATGAAAGCTGCATGAGGCAAGCCCCGCCCTCCGCTATCGGCCGCTTGCACCAGGATCTTGCCCGCCTCGACCTCTACGCGCACCCCGAAGACGGGCGCCCTGGCTTCAAAGGGGAGCGTCATGGCTTTTCCTCCAAGGGGCCCGGCATATCGGAGATATCCGGCATTCCGAGGTATTTCGCTATAACGCCGCAGATCGACGAGGCGTCTTTGCCGATCAGGCAATCCTGATGACCGTGGCCGGCAATGCACCAGGTCAGGTAGGACGGTTGGCCGAGCGCCAGGAACTGGCCGCTTTTGTCAATAAGATCCCTGATTTCTTCCTCCGATTGCACCGCCTCGACCGCATGCAGAGATGAGTTCAAATGCGGCACGCCGGCCCCTTTGAGCATATTTCGCATCAGTCTTAGCGTTGAGGGGGCGACCAAACCGTTTTCCGCTCCATGGATCGACATCATCGGGAATCTCAGTCGATCCCTCACCCGGTCCGGCAGCACATAGCGATTTATGCCGGCGCGATCGGTCACGGTGTTGAAGCCAGCAAAATGTATGACCTGCGAGACTGTCTCGACGCTGAGCGGGCCGAAGAAATCGTCGATGTGGTCGAGTACGAGGTCAGAGAGATTGTTGAGCGAGAAGGTGCGTGCATAGAGCGCGTCCATCCGATGTCTTGTGCCGACCCAAGGCGTCGCTTTGCCTGGGGGCCAGAGGGGATTCTCGCGCCGATACTCGTCGGACGGCAGCCACATTGCCGAGAGCGCTCTGTCGAGCAATTGACCGGCGAGCGAGATATCGCCATGCGGACTAAACACATAGTCTTCAAGTTGAAGAAAATAACGTACATATCGCATCACATATGCGGCGAGCACATTTGCCGAACTCAACAGCATCGCCGGGCCGACTTGCGAAAACACCACGCGCCCGATCTTATTGTGCAAATTCCTTCGATCATGCTCGCCAAGCACTGCCATGCTGAACATTGCCGCGCCCATGCAATGGCAGACGACATCGAGCCTTTCCTGCCCTGTCGCAGCCAGCACGTGTTGGACGGCGATCGGAATGTCATTCTCCGCCATCTCCTCAAAAGCCCAACCGCCTGTGGCGGTAGTCAGGCCTGAACTCGATCGCATATCGAGCACCCAGACATCGCGCCCAGCATCACACAGCGATTGAGCGAGGTTGCCGGGTACGGCAGCATGAGCAAATGTGGTGCCGCTCGCACTGTAACCATGGATGAGCAAGACGGGGCGTTTCGGGACGCCCTTCTCGATACTGCCGTCATAGCGGGCCAGGCGAATGCGGATCGGCGGGCTGAGCTGACCTTTCAAGGTCAACCAGTCGATTTGAGGCGCTGGTAAGCCCGGCACCGCCCCGGGCAGCCGTTGTGGTTCACGCGCAGATGGCGGGTCAGGGCGGCGAAAACTCAGTGCATGTATCTGAAGCACGACGCGAAAACCGTAGAGTATGAAAGAGGCCAGATCTGCCAGTGCCGCGACACGGTCTTGCTGCCCCACTATTCGCAGCAGAGGCACCGATTGCCGCGCCAGGTATCGTTTGTTTAGCTCGAGCGACGGTAGCTTCTTGCCAATGACGGTCTTGCTCATCTGCGGGAAAACTTCGACCGACATCTCCATCAATTGCTGCCAAGGGCTGGCGCCGCGCGCATAGGTGAGCCGCTTCACCGCTCTGATTTTCTTCTGCGTGAACAGAGAGCTGTCGAACCTCGCGCCCGTGCCGAGATCTTCCGGCTCGACAACCTTGTCGATGTGCAAATCGTATTCGATCAGGCGGACCCCGCCCGCACGCGAGCACAGGTGCAGAATGTCGAGCAGTCTGAGATGGGATGCCCCTCCGCTAGGCGGCGTGAAACGCAACCATTCCTGGCCCTGGCGGACCAAGCGGTAAGCAAAGTCGCGCATCCCGCGGTTGAGCGCCCACGCAAGGATAGCGCGCAGCATTCGGGGCACGGGGCGCGATTTTTCCAGATCGAACAGGTGGAGCGATCCCGAGATCTCCGCCTCGAGCGCAACATGGCTTTCATAGGCCTGATCTGCAATGGGGTCGAACTCCTTTCCTGCACGCAGAATGCGCAGCCGACCATGGGCAATCGGCAAACACCGTCCACGGGGCGTTTGCAGCGCGTAGAGATCGGTGAGCACCACCGGCTTGGTGGTTAGCGTCAGTTCGACCATGTGTGGTTTCACACCGTTGCCGCGCATAGCCAGAGGGACCTTGCCGCGCACCTGTTCGGTCAGTTCGATGCTGGTAGGCGTAGGCGCAGGGTTCGTCCGCGGCGTGGAATATATCGGCCGCGTTTCGCCACGAGAGTTCCCAGGCAAGGGTGCATTGGTCAAACGGCCGCCACTGAGTTGCCATTCCTCCTTGAGCTCGGTGATCGCTCGCAATGCCAGAACGGCTATGGTCAAGGCGGGATTGATACCCAGAGACGTGGGCACGACCGAGCCATCGAGCACGATCAACCCTTCGTGAGTGCGTCTGAGGCCGACCGCGGCGGCATCGAACACGCGGCCGCAATGATCGGTCACGCCTTGGCGAACGTCGTCACCCATGGCGCAGCCCCCGAGAGGATGCACCGTCAGCAGCGGGCCGCGCTGGCGACCGAACACGGCTTCGAGCCTGTCGGACAAAGGTCGCCACAACAGGTTGTTCACCAGCCGTCCGCCCAATCCAGACTCTCGAAGCAAGGCGCCAAGGCGCGCATGATGGTTCTCGAGTCGGGGGTCCAGTCGCAACTCCGGCCAGCGCACTGTGAGCATCCCGTCGGCGAGCATTTTTTCAGGATCGTCTTGCTTCTCATCGGCGCTGTTTTGCATCGAGGGCCCTAGCGCCAGTGCTCCCTCCGCGTCGTCGCGGCCGATCATAGCCAACACCAGGGAGTTGGTGATGGCGGCTGGATTGACGGCTGCATCGTCTGCCCGTGAAGGATTCGGCTCATGCTTCGCCCAGTCGCCATCGGCGACGCGATTGAGCACATCGAATGTGGTGGCGCTTTCCTCAAACAGGCGGCGCAGCGGTCCCGGTACGGCAAGATCTTGGATCACCAGGTCAGTAGCCGCGTTGCCGTCGCGCAGATCGATCATTGCGGTTATCGTCGGGCCGACCGCGCGACCGCAATCCTCGCTCTTGATGTTTGGGGCCGGATTCTCGGTTTCGTCAGCGACGCCATTCACCCGTGCCGCCAAATCATGGGCAACGACGAGCATGTCACCATTGGCGGAGAACTTGCTTCCCAGCTGATCGGAGAACTTTATCCCGCGGATTTGCGAGCGCATCAAAATTTCCGTCGAGCCGAATGTGCCTGCTGCAAGGATCACGCGTCTCGCCAGCAGCGCGAACGGCTTCCGCTGGTTATCGCGTAGATGGCCGTCGGTGTGATTGACGTCCAACTGCCATCCTTCGCCCGCGCGCAAAACGCGCAAGACGGTGGCGCCAGTGACGATCTGTACCAGGCTTTGTCGAGCTAGCCGCAACAAGTTCAGGTCGAGGGATTCTTTGGCATTGTAGTTGCAACCAGTGGCGCAGTCGCCGCAACGGCGACATTCGCTCATCGCGACCCCGGCGTGGTTGGTGTGGCAATCGGAAGCGACGGTTATGTGAGCGGGTCGTGCTTTGCCACCAGCCAAATTTCTAATTGCTTCGGACTTGGCCAGGAAAGGCTTGGTGACACGTATCGGCTTGGCTCCCAACCAATCACGCAGCCGTTCAGCTGTCTCTGCGAGCGTCGTATCTCTGCGGATTTTGGTGGGCCAGCGTGCTTCCCGGAAAATCTCCAGCAGCGGCATCTCCATCACGCCGGCGTTGATTAATGAGCCTCCACCCAAGCCACACGCGACGAGAGCTACCGCGTCGTCGCTGCAGCGCAAGTCGTAAAGACCATCGAACACGCCGCGTTGGCGTTTCGCAAAGGGGGTGGCAAAGCGGACGTGGCCGCCCAGATCGGCCAATCGCGAAGGGAACATTCCGGCCAGGTACTCCTTGCCGCGTTCCAGTACGCAGATTTTTAAAGATTGGCCTTGCACATCCTTGCAGGCGCTCAATTCGGCGGCAGCCACCGAGCCGCCATAGCCGCTGCCAACGATGGCAACATCAAAGTCATATCCGCCCTTGACGGTTGTCCTTTCCCTATCGGCGATCTGCGGAAAATCGTGGACCAATGTCTCGAGTCGGTGCGAGAGCCAAGCCGTCGCACGTGGCGGCTCCGGCGCTGCCTTGATGTGTACAGGCAATGCGTCCTCCCTAATTTAGATATCAATCATATACGAAATTTGGTGTAACGTCAGGAAGTCACGCAATCTATCGGGGCGATATTCATTCCCTTTAGGAAGTGCGCGGTCGGCGGTGCCTTTCTCTGCCCTGAAACCATGGGCACGGCTGCGGGAAGGAACCCATGGAGGGTACTTGCGAGCTACTTGAGAGTTTTCTGCCGCTGGAATTACTCGGTAGAATTCACGCACTTCGAGCGGATGGCCCAGTAGCCGTCGAATTCCAGGCTGCAGTGGTGTTTGTCGATGTGTCCAGATACACGGCCTTGGTCGAGCAACTAGCACGACGGGGGCAAGAAGGACTTGAAAGAATCCCGAGCCTGCTTAGTCACTCCTACGCGCGATGCGTAGAGCAAGTATACAATCGTGGAGGCGAGATTTTGTACCTCGCCGGCGACGAACTGCTAGCCTACTGGTCGGCGGATGTCCGCGGACTTGAAAGCGCGGTGCGAGCGGCGACAGCCTGTGCCAAGGCAATCTGCGGCGGCCAGAACGAGCGTTTGGAGGACGGAACAGCTGAAATCGCACCCGCGCTGCATGTTGGAGTAGGGGCGGGGGCCCTCTGGGCGGCGGCTTTAGGCGGTCAGCCGGTCTGGACTCTCTTTGCAGGCGGAGATGCCATCATGCAGGCCGCTCAGTCCCAAGCGGCTGCGCGCCGATGGGAATATGTACTTTCCGACAAAGCCAACTTGGCCCTTGCGCAGCCGTCTCAATCGCGGCGCAGTCGGCCTACGCTGGCTTCTCCGCCTCCGGGCTGGCTGGCAAGGTTTTTGCCTTTGCAGCTCAGGGACCTGCTGTCCGAAGCCGACTTGCGCTCAGTTGCCGCGGACAGCGCCGTTGCCATCCGTTCCGAAGAAGATCATCCAACGACCGCCCGCTTAGACGCCCTGGCGGAGATTAGGCCGATCACCGCCCTTTTCGCGCGAATTGCCGGACTTGACCATCGTCAACCTCAGGCGCTTGCGCGCTATCAATTGCTATGCGCGACCCTCCAGGAGGATCTGCGTTCGCGCGGTGGGCCGGCCGGCGAGTTGCTCTTTGACGACAAAGGTCTGATTTTCTTTGCGACGTTCGGAGCGCGAGGCAGTTTCCACCGCGACGATCCTTGCCGTGCCGTCGATGCTGCTCGCGCGATCCGTCTGACGGCCCAACGCTTGGGCCTCTCCGCGTCGATGGGCGTGGCTACCGGCGATGCGCTTTTTAGTGTTGTCGGAAGCGCACGTCGGCGCCAGCTGATGGTGATCGGCGCGCCCGTGAATCGGGCGGCGCGGCTTATGACGGCGGCATCGGCAAACGTTCTCTGCGATGCACCAACAGAGCGAGCCAGCCGGACGGCGTTTTGGTTCGAAGAACACGGCACGTTGCAACTGGACGGACTTGGGGACATGGCAACGGTATTTTGTCCCATGGATCCGCGCGCCCCGGTCCAACCTCTTAGTCCGCTGATTGGTCGGCAGAGCGAGCTGGAGTTCCTGAAACGTACGTTCGAGGAGACCCGCCGTGGAGGCAGGCGTTTGCTCGTTGTCTTGGGTGAGTCGGGCATTGGAAAAACCGCTTTGATCAGAGCTTTCACGGACGAACTGCGCTCAACCGCAATCGAGGTTTTGACCGCGCGCGCCGAACGTGACGATCGCCGGACATCGCTCCTGCCATGGCGGCGGGTGCTTGTGTCCCTTCTCGGCCTACCGTCCGACAGCGATGGATTTGCGGTGCTTGATGTCGTCACACAACGGGTTCAAGGCAACTCGTCGCTCGTTGGGCGACTGCCCTTGCTAGGTGATGTTCTGAGCATCGAAATTCCCCAAAACGACGGGACGCGACATCTGGAGGGACCTCATCGCGCTGATGCCACCATGCGTCTTTTGGGTGATCTCATGGATAACTTGGCACCGCGCCCGTTGGCATTGGTCCTGGAGGACAGTCAGTGGCTGGATTCGGCATCGTGGCGCCTCGTCGAGTGGGTTCTCTCATCTCTGTCCTCGTTGCTTCTGGTCCTGTGCGTACGCTCGGACGAAGTTCCGGAGGAGTTAAAAAACCTACGAAGGCGAGCCGAGGCCACAAGAAGGAATACATCCGGAACGGAACCTGACGATCCCGCGCGCCTGTGTCGTATCCTGGATCTTGAGGAACTCAGCGAGGCGTCGATTTGCGAACTGGTCGCCCGCACGCTCGGGGATGTGCCCCCACATGGCGAACTGGCGCGCCGGGTCTCGGCCTTAGCCGGTGGCAATCCGTTTTTCGCCGAGGAGATAGCGCTGACATTAAAGAGCCAGGGGCTCATCGCCATACGCGATGGTTTGTGGTGTCCGATCCGCCCGCTCGAGAGCCTTCGATATTTCGAAGGTGTCGATCGGGTCATTCGGGAGCGCGTTGATCGATTGGAGACCCCAGTCCAGCACGTTCTCAGGGCTGCGGCCGTGATCGGGCGTTCATTTACCGGCGAGGCCCTGGCGACGTTGCTCGAGGGCGAGTTGGATCACGACGGTGTGGGTGCAGCTGTCGAGTCGCTCGTGGCGGCGCATCTCGTGCGTCAGGGCACTGGATCAGGGAACTACGAGTTCCGTCATGATCAAATCCGAGACGTCGTTTATGGCTCAATTCCCAGTGAAGTGCGACAGCGACTTCATGCAGCTCTGGCCGCTTGGATCGAGTCGAGCCAGTCGGCCGCCATGGGCGCGGATGTCGCGGCCCTCGTTCAGCATTTTGAGGCCGCCGGAAACAATTTCAAGGCAGTTGGATATGCCAATTTGGCAGCAATCAAGGCGCTGCAGGTCGGTGCGTTTCGAGAGGTCGAGGCGTTTCTGGAAATCTGCTTGAGATACGAGTCGAAGCAGCCTTGGAGTGCTGAGCAAAGACTTCAGTCGGTGCGTTGGCGCAGGCAGCTCGGCGAGGCCCATTACAGTCGTGGCGACCTCCATGCTCAGGGCATTTCGGTGAGGCGCGCCCTCACCTTGGCGGGCACGCCGGTTCCACGTTCCTCGGCAGCCCTTTTGATGCGGCTGCTTGGGGGTGGAATGCGGCTCGCGTTCCAACAAGTGTTCCCTCCTTCGCTATGGTCAACTCAGGGTGGTGTGCTGGACTCCTGGGAGCGAGAACTAGCTCGCTGCCTTAACCAGGCGGCGGTCGTGGACTATTTCGAGCTTCGCTTTTCGCGAGCGTTTTCCCACACCGTCGCGGCTGTCGCCCATGCGGAGCGCACGGGGCTCACCATGGAGATGGTGATCGCGTCCGCCCAACTGGCATGCGGGCTGGGAATTCTGGGGCGCCGGCGCGCTTGCAACTACTTCATGGCAAGGGCAGAACGGGTGGTGACTGCGCTCGCCGATCCAGCGGTCCATGCCCACCTGTGTAATCTCGATGCGCTCTGGCGCATCGGCCGCTGCGACTGGCTGATGGTAGATCGTCGTCTGGATCAGTCTCAAGAGCTGTGTCTAAAGGCGGGCGATCAACTAAGTTGGTGCAACGCCCAGGCCATGCGCTTCTGGTCAATGTACTACCGCGGTGAATCGGGTGCGCTGGAGTACACCGCCCAGGCGCTGCTCTCCCGCGCGCAGAACAGCGGAAACCTCCAGCAAGAGATTTGGGCGCTCCGATGCAAGTCGTTGTGTGTGCTCCACACGGATAGCCCCCGTGAAGCGGTCGACATCCTTCGGCTGACCACGTCCGCTATGGTCGGATCCGCCGATCTCGCCGACTTGGTCTCCGCCAAAGGGTCGCTTGCGCTCGCGCTTGCACGGGTCGGGCTCCATGCTGAGAGCCTTCGGGCTGTGGTCGAGACGCTACGCCTGCTGCGCGAGATGCGTCGCCCGACTGTGCACAGCACACTGCCCGGCATTGCCGGCGTGTGCGAAGTGCTTCTGCGCGGCAGGGAGGTAGGCCTCTCGCGCGAGTACGACCAGTGGCGCCACTGGGAGCGCCAAGCGCTGCATGAGCTCAAGCGTTACCGCCGCGCGTTTCCTGTCGGCACTGCTCAGTATGGGCTGTGGGTCGGCGTGGCCCATTGGCTGGACGGGCGCGGTGACCGCGCCGTCTCTACTTGGCGGCAAGCACTCGCGGCTGCACGGCGCCTCTCGTTACGCAGGGATCAGTCGATCATTGCGGCCGAGCTGAGGCGCCGGCAAGACAAGATCTAAGATACTCTCCTGCGTTGGAGTATCCGATCGGCAACTTGGGGGCGACATGGCTTTTGGCGGCGCGAACGAAAGAAATGATCTCCCGCGCCTTGCACGGATCGATCCGCGCCTGTTCGATCTTCTTTTCAGCGGCTGCAAGGTTGAACGCCACGCGGCGGGCCAGATCCTCTTCGTCCAGGAAGATCCATCCGATCGTATTTACGGGGTGACGAGCGGGACGGTGGAGATCTCGATGTATTCGCCGGGAGGCCGGAAGCTGGTGGCCAATATCGAGCTTTCGCACAGCTTGGTCGGAGAGATCGGCGCGCTCGACGGGCGCCCGCGCACCGCAACCGCCACTTGCCTGACCGTTTGCGATCTGGCCTCGCTCGGTCGGAAGCAGCTCTTCGATCGCATCGAAAAAAACCCACCTCTGGCACGCGCCATGATTGAGCTTTTGTGCGCACGGCTGCGTTGGGTCAGCGGCGAACTTGGCGATCAGGCTTTCTTCGGCATTGAGGCCAGGCTGGCAAAGCGACTGGCCTTTTTGGCCGGCGTTATGGCGGATGGCTCAGGTTGGATACCGATCTCCCAGTCCGAACTGGGGGAGTTCCTGGGCGCCACGCGCGAGTCCGTCAACAAGACGCTTAACGATTGGCGCAACCGTTCGATTATCGCAATCAAGCGTGGTGGCCTGCGCATAAAGAACGCCGGTGCGCTTCGTCACATCGCCGAGTCACAGGACGATGACTGATGTCGCCGTTCGCAATCGGCGCGCATCAGAGCCGCGAAATTAGATTGCGCAACGAAGACCGGATCGGCATGAAGGGATAGTCCTCCACCTGTCGTGGCGACGAACTGGGAACCTCCGTTCAGCATCCTGACGCCGTCCCAGGCGATTGGACCTAACACGGGCTGTCGCGCGATCTATGGTCGGGCCTTTTCTCAATAGTCCGTCGGTCAGTCGGTACCCGCTCAAGGAGGCAGAGCGGTGGCGCTAGCCACCGCTCTTATCTGGATCAATTCCGGCAGTCCGGGCTGACAGGATCGTACTGGTGTGGGCTGACCCCCATGCACTTGGAGTTCGAAGCGCCACCAGGCAATCCGATCGACCCGGTCGGGAAGCCATACACCGCTTCTTCTGAAGCCAATGAATGTTGACCCTTCAAGTCACCCGGGGCTTCGAAGTCACCATTGTCGGCTCGCAGACTGTGGACGAAGGTCGAGTCGATCGCGAACGAAGGCACCGTGAGGATGAAGAATGCAGACGCAGCTGTAATGATCTTATACATGTTTCTCTCCCTTTGGTTGATGGCATCACAAAATTCGTGATGAGAACGAAATTGGCTTAGTTTAAAAACCAACTTCCTCTTCGGGGTTGATCTTTGCTATTTTCTTTATGATCTGTCCGAAAGAGAGACTAAATTGCCTGCTCTGTCATCTCTTGTACGCCGCGGGTGAGATTTGTATGTGAAGGAATTCACGCAGGGTGCTAATATGATCGACGGGACGCTTTTCATTCCCGCTGCTTCAGCACCGGGATCGGAACGAGGGACATCGGCTGGTACTGAGCCAGTCTTCGAAGGCCCGCAAGATCAGTCAAGTCGATGAAGCGCGCGTTGCTGGTGATAAGCTGTTCGGCGCGCAATTGCTGAATGATGCGATTGAGATGGGGCACGCTCAACCCGAGCGCGTCCGCCATGATTTCCTGTGAAAACGGCAGATCGAAACTTGCTTCGTCGGCGCGTTCGACTTCCAGGAGACGCGCGTGAATCTCCAGCAAAAGGTGCGCCAACCTTTCAATCGGAGTGCGCCGACCTAGATTGACGATGTGTTCCGCATAAGTCGCTGCCTCTTGGGCGGCGAGCCAACTTAACACCAGACCGAATTGGGGCTGCTCGTAGCAGAGACGAATGTACGCGTCGAACGAGCAGACGGCGTAGGTCAGTTCGCTCACGGCAACGACCGAACAAGTGGATCGATCGAAAAAGCTGACCGGGAATCCAATGACATCACCGGGCAGGATGAGCTTCAGGATTTGCCGCCTGCCGCTGCGCAGCAACCTGTAGCGGATCGCGTAGCCGTCTTTAACAAAGCACAGGTTTCGGAACTCGGAGCCGTGAACGACGAGTTCCTCCCGTTTCCGAATGGTAAGATCGCGCTCGAAGATTGCCTCAAGACGTTTGATGTCTAGCGAATCCAGCTTCATTGCACGTGTCAGTCGGGTCACGATCGGGTGGCCGGTCAGCGGCATGCCATGCTCCAAATGTTCATGACCTTCAACGAAACTTTCCTATGCTTATTAATCCAGATCAATGAACAGAATTATCAAACGAAAGTTGTATTGACTGGCAGGCCTACGCCACTGCGAATGCCCATGCAAATAGGCCATTTTCAGCGTTTCGCTGGAAAAAACCGGTTTGCGGCAACAACAAATGAGAGCCGTCCGACGGCTCCACGCTAAGGAGGAACAGCTGATGCCGCTCGACGATCAAAATACTTCCAATATATCCCGCCGCACCATGCTGCACGCGGGCGCAGGTCTTCTCAGTAGTGCCGTTCTGCCCTTATCCAGCTTTGCGGCTTTTGCAGCCGACGACAAGCCCGCGATAGGCACCTGGCCGGCCGGGTCGGCGGGCGACACCGTCTACATCGGAGCCGCGGTGCCCCTTACCGGTGCCTATGCCGTGCAGGGTGCTGATGAACTTAAGGGCTGGCAGCTGGCGGTCGACCACATCAACAACGGCCATGAGTTGATGAAGGCGTTGGCGCCGAAAGTCGACAAGGGGTTGCTCGGCAAGAAGGTCGAGCTGTTGTCCGCCGACAGCGCGGCCAAGCCGAACCAGGCCGTCGAGCTCGAGCAGAATTTCATCCACCAAAACAACATCATCCTGATGACCGGCTCGACTTCATCAGCGGTCGCGGTTGCGCTCAACAAATTCGCGCAGCGCGAGAAGATCCTCTACGTCGCGGGCATCTCCGGCTCAAACGACACAACAGGCAAGGACTGTGTCCGCTACGGCTTCCGCCAGAACTTCTACGGCCAGACCGCAGCCAACGCGATCGGCCCGATCCTTCTGAAGACCTACGGAAAGGGGAAGAAGGCGGCATTCATGACGCCGGACTACACTTACGGTCACACCGTCACCAAGTCGGTGAACGACTACCTGACCTCTCAGGGCGGATGGGAGATGGTGACGGACCAGGTCTCGCCGTTGGGCACCCAGGATTTCAGCCAGTATCTCACCAACATCGCCAATTCAGGCGCCGAATTCATTGTCAACGTCAACTGGGGCCGCGACGCAGTGCTGTCGATCCAGCAGGCCAAGCAGTTCGGCCTGACTCCGAGCATGAAGATGGTCATCCCCTACCAGATACCCTTCCTTGCCAAGGAAGTGGGCCCCGAACTGACAGCCGGGGTTTTTGCCGCTACCGATTTCTGGTGGACCCTGCAGGACAAGTATCCGCTCGCCAAGCAGTTCGTGGACGCGTTCCAGAAAAAGTTCGGTTATCGGCCGGAATGGGGCGCCGAAAATGCCTATGTCAGCTTCGCTCATTGGGCGCGCATGGTGTCGCAGGCCGGTAGCTTCTATCCGCCGGACGTCATCAAGCAATACGAGAAGGGTGAGACCATCCCTTCACTCGTCGGCGACGTTCACTATCGGCCGGAAGACCATCAGTGCGTGCGACCGGTCGTACTCGTCCAGGGTAAGGACCCCAAGGACATGAAGAGCGACGACGACTACTGGAACGTGGTCGAGGTGGTCGATGGCGCGCCGCTGATGCAGAAGCCTGACGAGTTCGGCTGCAACCTGGGCAGCTACACCTGATATCCCGCAGCGCCTTCTCCGCCCGCCACGGGTGGAGAAGGCGCTCGCACCGGGACTGGCTCTGGCTGGACTCAGACGGTTCGTCTCCCGGCGGTCGGTGGAATGTCGATTGTTCGCGACTTGTCAACCAAACCCTTGCTGGCGCGAGGGCAGGGCATATTTTTCATGATTAAGGTGGGCACAGAGTGATCAACTGGGCAAATTTCATCTCGCAGTGCTTCAATGGGCTCGTGCTCGGCGCGCTTCTGGCGCTGATCTCCTCCGGGCTGACCATCATCTACGGGACGCTCGGCGTCCTGAACCTTGCCCACGGCGCGATGTTCATGCTCGGAGGCTATGCCGGCTGGCTCGCCTACACCTACACAGGTTCATTCCTGGCCGCAGTGGCGGCCGGATCGCTGTTCGTGATGATCGTCGGCGTGTTGATCGAGCGGCTGATCATTCGCCATTTCTACATGCGGCCGCTCGAGGACCAGCTTCTCGTTACGTTCGGGCTCGGCATCGTTTTCGTCGAGACGATCCGCTTCTTCTTCGGCAGCCTCTCGCGCACGGTGCCGCCGCCCGCCTCGCTGGTCGGCATCACCCATCTGGGCTTCATGGTCTATCCCACCTACCGATTGGCGCTCCTCGGCATCGTCGCCCTGGCGTTGCTGATGCTCTATGTCGTGCTCTATCGCACCCGCATCGGGATGATCGTGCGAGCAGGCATCGAGGATTCGGTAATGGTCGATTCGCTTGGAATCGACGTCTACAAGATCTTCATGCTCGTCTTCGGCATCGGAGCCATGGCGGCCGGCTTCGCCGGCATCGTCAACGCACCCGTGGTGTCGATCGCGCCCGATGTCGGGGAAGCCATACTGGTCCAGACCTTCGTGGTCGTGGTGATCGGCGGCGTCGGTTCCTTTCCGGGCGCGATCCTCGGCGGCCTCATCGCCGGCGAAATCATCAGCATCACCTCGATGTTCAATCCCGGTTATTCCTATGTCATGCTGTTCGTGGCGATGACTCTGGTGCTGGTGCTTCGCCCGCACGGGCTGCTCGGCACGGCAGGGCGCGAGTAGACGCGGTCGCCATGAACATCAAACATCCCTTCCTTGTCGAGCTTCTGACGGCGCTGGCGCTCGTCCTGGCGCCGTTCGTGCTGCCCCATCTCGGCTTTTCGCCCAGCACGATCAATCGTATCCTTATATGGGGCCTGTTCGGGATCGGCTTCGACATCCTGTTCGGCTACACGGGATTGCTGTCGTTCGGCCAGTCGGCCTTCTACGGTACTGGCGGGATGTTCGCCGCCTATCTCCTGACTGAAACCGGCTTCTCCTATGTCATGGCTGCCATCGTCATGGGCGCCGTCGTGTCGGGTGTCGTCGGCTATGTGATCGGCCTGATCGCCCTGAGACGCACCGGCATCTATTTCGCCATGATCACGGTGGCCATCGCCGAAGTCTTCTTCTTTGTCGAGTTCAATCCGCTCTCGGCATTCACAGGCGGCGAGAACGGCTTGCCTGGCGTGCCAACCCCGGTCGTCAACCTCGGCTTCACGGTACTCGAATTCAACACCGACTGGACGATGTATACCTTCCTGGCGTTCTGGTATTTCGTGGGCATTGTCGTCGCACTTCGCATCGTACGCTCGCCGGTTGGCGCGATCCTTTCGGCGATCCGTGACAATCCGCTCCGCGCCGCGGCGCTCGGCCACGACATACACGGCTACAAGCTCACGGCCTTCGTGGTTGCGGCGATCTATGCCGGCTTTGCCGGCGGCCTGTTGGGCGTCATGCAGGGCTTCATGCCGCCGGACGCTTTCATGTTCGACACGTCTGGCCAGGTCGTGATGCAGACGGCGATCGGCGGGGCCGGCACACTGTTCGGGCCGCTGGTGGGCGCGACGGTGTGGCTCTATCTGAGCGACTTTTTCCAGAACACATTGCATCTCGGCGCCACATGGAAGTTGGTGCTCGGCATCGTTTTCGTGCTGCTGGTCTGCTTCCTGCGGCGCGGCATCGTCGGTGCGATCGTCGATCTCTATGGGTTGACCGGCGGCCGCAAGCGCATCGAACGGGCCAATCCCGCGGTCGAGAGTGCGCCGCACGTCGTGACCGTCGTCGAACCGATGCCGGCGCGCCGGCATGGCACTGCGCCAGCATCCGGACCGATCCTGCAGGTGCAGGGCCTAACCAAACGCTATGGCGGTATCACAGCCAACAGCGACATCGACTTCAGCGTCGACCATGGGGAGATAAGGGGCATCATTGGACCCAACGGCGCGGGCAAGACGACGTTCTTCAAGATGCTCACCTGCGAGATCGCGCCGACCTCCGGCCGCATCATACTGGCCGGCCGCGACATTACGGGCATGGGTGTGTCCGAGGTGTGCCAGCTCGGGCTCACCAAGAGCTACCAGATCAACCAGCTGTTCGACCGCCTGACGGTGCGGCGGAACCTGATGATTGCCGCGCTGGGCGAGGCGCGTGGAAAGTTCCGGCTTGACCTGTTCAAGAGTATCCACAGCGTTCCCGGTCTCAATGAGCAGGTCGAGCGAACGGCGGCGCTGGTGAACCTTACGGCGCGGCTCGATCGGCCCGTTTCGGAACTGGCCTATGGCGAGAAGCGGCGGCTGGAAATCGGCCTTGCGCTGGCGACGTCGCCGAGCCTGCTCCTGCTTGACGAGCCGCTTGCCGGCATGAGCCCGCGCGAGCGCGTCGAGACCGTGGCGCTGCTCAAGTCAATCGCGCGTGGACGCACGATGATCATCATCGACCACGACATGGATTCGCTCTTCGAGCTGGTCGAGAAAGTGACCGTCCTGCAGGAGGGCAGGGTACTGGTCGAAGGCATGCCCGCTGAGATCAAGACCAACGCAAAGGTGCAGGAAGCCTACCTCGGCGGAGTACATGGAGAGGTGGCATGAGCCTGCTCGAAGTCAGGGCGTTGAACAGCTATTATGGCGACAGTCACATTCTGTTCGACGTCTCATTGAGGGTCGAGAAAAACGAGGTCGTGGCGCTGCTCGGGCGCAACGGCGCGGGCAAGTCGACGACGCTGAAGAGCCTGATGGGCGTGGTGACGCCACGAGCCGGCTCGGTTGAGCTCGACGGGGTTGAGCTGGTTGGCAGGAAGGCGCACAGCATCGCTCGGGAAGGCATGCAGCTCGTGCACGAAAATCGGCGCATCTTCGGCAGCCTGAGCGTCGAGGAAAACATCATTCTGGCCGGATTGACCGCCGACGGCCGCTGGCCGCTGGAACGCATCTACACGATGTTCCCACGGCTGAAGGAACGGCGCACCAGCCGTGGCACGGATCTCTCGGGTGGCGAACAGCAGATGCTGGCCATAGCCCGTGCATTGGTGCGCAACCCGAAGATCCTTCTGCTTGATGAGCCCTTCGAAGGACTTGCTCCAGTCATTGTGCACGATCTGGTGCGCGCCTGCCGCGAACTGGCCCAGGCAGGGCAGACAATCGTGCTGGTGGAACAGAACATCGCCGCGACGCTGGCGCTCGCGAGCCGCGTTTATATCATCAATAACGGCCATATCGCCCACGAGGGCCCGGCCGCCGAGCTCAAGACACAGCCGGGGCTGCTGCAGCATCATCTCGGCGTCTAGGGGCGAGCAGCCGCGGACGGCGTTCGACTTCCGACCGCCTTCGGCCATCCGTGCTTCATGCCGGCGACTATCCAGGCCATCGCTTGCAGGACCGTATCGCCTTCTGGCGCCAGCCGCTGATCGCCGGAAATATCAGGACAGTCTCCAGGTTGGAGTCGGCCTGGATTTTTGCCGACCTGCCGTGTTGGAAAAGAGAGGCACCGTTCGATTTTCGAGGAATTTCAAGTCGAGCCGGCGCCGGCTTCGGCGGCAATCGAGCAGATGATCGCGTGGAACCCGGAACGGATCGTGTCGACGCACGGTTGATGGTCTCCGGCGGTGCGGTGGGCGAACTGAGGCGAGCCTTCCGCCGGGTCTTGTAAAGAGTGTTTCGCCGGCTTGTGCACCGCAAACGAGCGCTCTGATATTTGGCGCGAGGACACCGAGATGACTGAACGACCGGAGAGATATCGAAATGCGATTGTCCCTCATATCTACGTCGACGGGGCGTCGGATGGGATCGCGTTCTACGAGCGGGCATTCGGAGCGATGGAATTGTTCCGAATTGCCCACCCAGGCGGCAAAATCATGCACGCCGAGATTTTGATCTGCGGAGCCGTGATCATGATCGGGGATCCGGACGAGAGACTATACGGCGAGCCGCGGACACTTGGTCGCTGCACAGCTGGCCTTCACATCTTCACTGATGATAACGCGACCTTGCTGCGGCGCGCGGTCAAGGCTGGCGCGGAAGAGATTCAGCCACCCACGAATATGTGCTATGGCGCCAGTTCCGCCACCGTGCGCGATCCCTTCGGCCACGTCTGGGTGCTCCTGTCGTGGAGGGAGGACCTCGATCCGGCAGAGATGGAACGGCGCGGGAATGCGCTCCTGGCCTAAAGAAGAAAACGCTGGCGACATGCTAAATGCGGCTGTTCGCTGTGCGGCTCGTCAGTGAGAACCGGCTCGAAAACCTCCGCGAGGCAGTGAGCTTCGCCCGAGCGGCGTCGCAGCATTCTCCACAGGACGTGAGAGGTGTGGGGCATCGAGATTGCTCCCGGATCTCTGAACCCGCAGCGTCAATCATTCAGATGCTTCGCGTCAGGGCATCGGCCTTTGCCGCTTTCCATTCCGCCGGCTCCGCCCCGCGCCATTCGGTTTCCCCTGCGGCGTGCCGAGCAGCACGCGAACGGCGATTTCATGAAGCGGTTGCGCGGCGCCTTGGACGACGTAGTCCAGGCTGGAGCGATCGGAGATCAGGGTCGGCAGGCGCAAGGTGCCGATCAATCCTTCCGCCTCGAAGCGGGAGCGTAGAAGTTCGTAGAGTCCGGCATTGCAGGTAACCGGGCCGGTGATGAACACCTTCTCGGGGAAAAGCAGCCTGCAGGCGTTCCCCAGCGCGCGCGCCATAAGATCGACGGCGACCCGGATTTCGGGAATATCCGTCAGCTCCATCGTCTCGATTTGGCTGGAGAGGAGTTCCTCCTCCCCTGAAGCCCACGGATATATCTCCCGTATGACCGGCAACAGGGCTGACAGCGAAGCTGCTGTTTCGAGACAGCCCCGGTTGCCGCATCCGCAGGGGCGATCCTTGAGCACGTTGAAACGCCAATGGCCGATTTCGCCGAAGGGGCCGCCCTGGCGCATCGGCGCATAGGCGCTGCCGCGATAGGCCAGGCCGATGCCCCAACCCCAATGAAGAATGAAGGCGCCTTCCAGTCTTTCCATGCCCGGCACGGCGTATCGGGCGCTCAATTCGACATCCAGTTGGCGAAACAGGAACACGCGCGGCGTGATGTCATCGAGCGCCTTGCCGACGTCGAAATCGCGAACGTTCGGCCATCGCGAGGTCACTATCCACGTCCGGGTCTTCACGTCCACGATGCCGGAAACGGCAACGGACGTTCCGACATGACGCATGCCAGACGGGCAGCTGCCGAGCAGACCGGCGACAAGGTCACGCATCGTCGCGGTCATGCGGGCCGAATCGGCGTCGGACGGAACATGGGCGGTTTGCCGGGCGAGGACACTTCCGCGGAAATCGACAAGGACGCCAACCAGTTCCTGGCTGGAAACAAGAAGGACGGTCGCGCCCGCGCAACCGGGGTTCAAAACGATTTGCGCCGGTGGGCGGCCACGGCCGCTCACCTGGCCGACGCTTTGCTCGATGATGCCCCTGCCGACGAGGTCGGCGATGGCGCGCGAGATCGCCATCGAGGTCATGTCCAACTCGGCGGCAAGTGCGGCGCGGGATTTGCCGCCGCCTTCGTGCAGGCTGGCGATGACGCGTGCGCAGTCGCGTTGGCGGGCGTCCTCGAAATCCGCGGTGTAGAGCGTCAACATGCCCGGATTCTTTCCTTTCGCATTTCTGGATAACATTATTCAAAAATGGCTTGCAAGCGGTATCAAGCCGTGTACTCTCCGCGTAAGGAATCTTGGCGATCGGCCGCAACATGATTACTCCCGGTCTGGTCGACATGCAGGTCAATGGCTTCGCCGGCGTCGATTTCAACTCGGGGACCCTGACGGCGGCGGAACTCGACGAAGCGCTGGAGGCCCTCCTGGCGTGCGGCGTGACAGCGTGCCTGCCGACGATCATCACGGCAAGGCCGGACGAATTGTCGGCGCGGTTCAGCGCTCTCGACAAGGCTGTCTCCGAAAGCCGCCTCGGTCCCCTCATGTGCCCCGGCTATCATCTGGAAGGTCCGTTCCTCAATCCCGCCCCGGGTTATTCCGGATGCCATCCCGCCTCGGCGATGACCGCTGCGGATCCTGCGCTCATTGAGCGTCTGCAGTCGCTGCTCAAGCGCCCGATCCTTTTGACGACGCTGGCTCCCGAAGTGGAAGGTGGCATTGCTTTCATACGGGCCATGAACCGGCACAACATTCTTGTTTCGATCGGCCACTCGGCTTGCGGTTTTGAGCTCGTGGCGCAGGCCGCGGCGGCTGGCGCTGTCCTTTCCACCCATCTCGGCAACGGGCTGCCGCAAACCTTGCCGAAACTGGACAATACCCTGTTTGCCCAACTGGCCGAAGACCGTCTCGCCGCGACATTCATCGCCGACGGGATTCACGTTCCGCCAGGCGCGTTGAAATCGCTGGTCCGGGCAAAAGGGCTGGACCGGTCGGTCCTGGTTACCGATGCCGTTTCGGCGGCCGGTGCGCCGCACGGATCTTACGAATTTGCCGGAATGCGGGTCGAGAGCCGCGCCGATGGCTCGGTCCGCGTTCCTGGCGGCATCGGGCTCGCCGGGTCGGCGCTGCGACTGGACGACGCCGTGCGCAACTTGGTGCGCTGGGGCATCGCCGGTTTCGCACAGGCTGTCGATATGGCCTCGGCAAATGTGATGGCGCTGCTGCAGCCGGTGCTGGACGCGCATGGCCTTCGCGTGCCCGCCAGCGAGATCGAGTGGGCGCCGGACATGACCATCACCCGTGCGCGCGTCGGAGAAGAAGAACGCGAATACGACCGGCAAACGACAAAATGGGAAGGAAGACAACCATGACTGCTCGTGAACTCAAGGTGAATCGCCGCACCATCCTTGGCGGCATTGGCGGTACATTCCTCGCCGGCACGACGCGGGCCTGGGCGCAATCACCCAAACTGCCGGCATCGCCGGTCGTCATCTCGGTGATGGACGTGGGCGGCGCGCTGGCGCTTTCGCAGCCGGCCTTCGAAAACTACGCCAAGAAATATCCCGAGCGCACCGAACGCATCGTCTTCACCAAGGCACCGGTGACCGAGCTGGCCGGAAAGCTGCGCGCGCAGCAGGAAGCCAACCGCGTCGATATCGACATGGTGCTGACCGGGTCCGACGGTCTGGCGGCAGGCCTAGCCAACGGCACGTGGATCAAGATTCTGCCTGATTTCAACGACAAGTTCCCCAAAATCGAGGACAATTACGAACCGGCCGCACTGGCCCTACACAAGAAGCAGGGCGCGGGATATGGCGTTGTCGTCAACTACTATCCTTCCGGCCCGCTGATCGAATACGCGCCTGAGCGGGTGAAGGAGGTTCCCGGCTCGGTAGAGGCGCTGCTAGCCTGGGCCAAGGCCCATCCGGGCCGCTTCATGTATGCGCGGCCCACCAATTCCGGCCCCGGCCGTACATTCATGATGGGTCTCCCCTACCTGCTCGGCGACAAGGATCCGCAGGATCCCGTCGACGGCTGGGAGAAGACCTGGGCCTATCTGGCAGAGATCGGCCAGTATATCGACTATTATCCCGCCGGCACCGGCGTCACCATGAAGGAATTCGGGGAAGGCAGCCGCGACATCATCATTTCGACCACGGGATGGGACATCAATCCGCGCGCCCTCGGCATCGTGCCGGAATCGGCAAGGATCGGCACGCTCAAGGGCTTCCATTGGGTTTCGGACGCCTTTTTCATGTGCGTTCCGAAAGGCATTTCCGACGACAAGCTCGCCGTGGTGCTTGATCTGATGGCATTTTTGCTTACGCCCGAAGCGCAGGCTTATTCCTACGATGAGGGCTATCTCTACCCCGGCCCGGCGGTGAAGAACGTGCCTGTCTCCATGGCGCCGCAGCACAGCCAGGACATCGTCAAACGTTTCGGCAGGGACGAGTATGCCAGCCTCATCGCCGATAACCCGATCGAACTGCCGCTGCCGCCGGAAAAGATGATCGCCGCCTTCCGAAAGTGGGACGAATTGGTCGGCGCAAAGAAATCCTGATGCTTCGCCAAAGGCCGGCCGCGTCGAGGGGCTGGCGCTAGGATAGTGCAGCATGCCAGGCACCGGCCTGACGCGGCCTGTCCGCGACGGGACCTTCAGCGCAGCGGGGCGTCATTTGTGTTGCATTCGATACTAATAGACTAATATATCATTCGTCTGGGAGAGCCGGGATGAAAGTGCGGAGATGCCGCTCTTTCAAGGAGATAAATGAGGAGGACGACGATGTTCACGATTTCACGCCGCCAGGCGCTTGGCGGATTGGCTGGGTTTGCAGCGCTGCCCTTTGGCAGGTCATTCGCCGACGAGCTTGCTCTGCCCACTTCGCCGGTGGCGCTCAACATCATTGATGTCGCGGGCAATCTGCAGCTTACCCAGGCGGCAATCGAGAAATTCGGCAAGGAAAATCCGGGGCTCGTCTCCAAGATCACGTTCTCGCGCGCGCCGTCCCCCGAACTGCCGGCCAAGCTCGCCGCGCAGCAGGCGGCCAACCGGGTCGACATCGACCTGGTGCTGACGGGGCCGGGTGCCATGTCGGACGGCATCACCCAGGGCCTGTGGATCGACGTGTGGACGAAATACCCCACTGTGCTGCCCAAGGCTGAGGACGTCTATCTCGACAGCGCCTTGATGATGCAGAAGAACTTCGGCCAGAACGAAGGCGTCGCCGTCGTCTATTCGCCGTCGGGCCCACTCTTCGAATATGCGCCGGACAGGGTCAAGACCATCCCCAGGAACACCGACGAACTGCTGGCGTGGGTGAAGGCCAATCCCGGCAAATTCTGCTATGCGCGGCCGGTCAATTCGGGACCGGGCTGGACCTTCCTGATGGCCATGCCCTACATCCTCGGCGACAAGAATCCTTCCGATCCCATCAATGGCTGGGAGAAGACCTGGGCCTATCTGAAGGCGCTGGATGAAGGCATCGATTACTATCCCTCCGGCACCACGGTGACGATGAAGGAGCTGGCCGAGGGCACCCGCGACATGATCGTTTCCACCTTCGGCTGGGACATCAACCCGCGTGTGTTGGGCATCGTGCCGAAGGAGATCGAGACGTTTGCGCTCGAAGGCACGCATTGGGTGCCCGATACGCAGTTCATGTGCATTCCCAAGGGCGTCGCGGAGGAAAAGGTCGCGGTTCTGGTCAAGCTCATGGCCTTCATGCTCGAACCCGCGCAGCAGGCCTATACCTACGACAAGGGCTATTTCTATCCCGGTCCAGCGGTCAAGGGGGTACCACTCAGCGCCGCGCCGCAGGAAAGCCAGGACGCCATCGCAGAGTTCGGCCGCCCACAATATGAAGAGCTGATCAGGAAGTTCCCGGTCGAAGCGCCGTTAAAGCCGGAAGCACTGGTCGCCGCCTTCGAGAAATGGGACCGCGAGGTCGGTGCCAACAAGATGAAATAGCGGACCAATGCGATTTGCCGTGATCGGCATCGATCATCGTCACGTCTATGACCTGATCGGTGGGCTTCTGGATGCCGGCGCCGAGTGCGCCGGCTACGATCCCGCGACGACCGATCCCAAGGTTGCCGCCGGCATCGCCGAGCGTTTTCCACGGATCGCGCCGGTCGAACGACGGCGCCTGATCGAGGATCCCGCCATCGACCTCGTCGTTACCGCGGCTGTCCCCTCCGACCGGGCCGCCATTGCCGTCGAGGCCATGTGGCATGGCAAGGACGTGCTTGCGGACAAGCCCGGCCTGACCACGTTCGAGCAGCTTGCCGCCGTGCGGCAGACCGTGCGTGAGACGGGACGCATCTTTTCGATCTGCTTTTCGGAGCGCCTCCTGACCCGAGCCTCGACGCTGGCGACGCAGCTGGCGATGGAGGGCGCCATCGGCGAAGTCATCCATGTGACGGGCCTGGGGCCGCACCGGCTCAACCGTGCGCTACGCCCGGCGTGGTTTTTCGATCCCGTGAATTACGGCGGCATCCTGGTCGATATCGCCTCGCACCAAATTGATCAGTTCCTGTTCTATACTGGCTGCGCCGACGCGAATGTCGTTTCAAGTGCGGTCGGCCATTTTGGCGCTCCTGACATTCCAGCATTCCAGGATTTCGGCGACATCCTCCTGCGGGGAGACAAAGCGAGCGGCTATATCCGCGTCGACTGGTTCACCGCCGACGGGCTGCCGACCTGGGGGGATGGACGGCTCATCCTGCTCGGCACCAAGGGCACGATCGAACTTAGGAAATATGTCGACATAGCCGGCAAACCTGGCACGGACCACGTATTCCTCGTCGATGGCCAGGGCACGCGCCATTTCGATGCGTCGGGCGAAAAGATATCCTATTTCGAGCGCCTGCTTGCCGACATGTGCGAGCGTACCGAAACGGCGATGACGCAGGAGCATGTCTTCACGGTCTGCCGGCTGGCGCTCGAGGCGCAGGCGGCGGCGGTCGTCGTGACGGGGCAGGAAAGGAACGCGCGATGAGCAGGCTACGTGTCGCCATGATCGGCTTGGGTCCGGCGGCGTTGCCGCATGCGAAGAGCCTCGTCGATCTTGCTGGCAGGATCGAGGTGAAATGGGCGGCCAGCCGCAGCCAGGCGACGGCAGAAGCCTTTGCCGACCAGTTTTCCTTTCCCGTGACGACCGATATTGCGGCCGCGATTGCCGATCCCGAGGTTCAGGCGGTGCTGGTGCTGACGCCGGCCAACGCACATCTGGCGGTGGCCGAACTGGCCCTTGCCGCCGGCAAGCACGTGCTCGTCGAAAAGCCGCTCGAAACAACACTGGCCCGCGCCGAGAAGCTGGTCACGCTGGCCCGCGGGGCCGGCCTGCGCCTCGGCGTCGTCCTGCAGCACCGTTTCCGGCCGGCCAGCCTGCGGCTGCGCCAACTGCTGGCTTCCGGCGCCATCGGCACGGTGGAGGCGGCCAGTCTTCGGGTTCCGTGGTGGCGGCCGCAGGCCTACTACGATACCGGCGGCCGCGGCAGCTTCGCGCGGGACGGGGGCGGCGTGCTGTTGTCGCAGGCCATCCACGCCATTGACCTTTTCCGCTCTCTGCTGGGAGAGGTAGAGGTGGTGGCTTCGCAGGTGCGGACGACCGGCCTGCACCGGATGGAGGCTGAGGATTACGTCACCGCCCTGATGCGGCTCGGCAACGGCTCGCCGGCCTCGCTGCTCGCCACGACGGCGGCCTATCCGGGCTCGCCTGAAACCATGGAGCTTGTCGGCTCGCTCGGCACGGCCACGCTGACCGGCGGTGCGCTGAGCGTCGGCTGGCTCGACGGGCGCGAAGAGCGCGTCGAGGCGGAGGGGAAGACAGGCAGCGGCGCAGCCATCATGGACTTCCCCCATGACGCGCATCGTGCGCTGATTGACGATTTCGCCGATGCGATTTCGCAAGACCGCGATCCGGTCGTGACGGGTGAGGAGGCGCTCCAGACACAGCGCTTGATCGCAGCTCTCATCCGTGCGGATCCGGCCAGCAACCAACCCGTATAAGAGCGCTTCCTTCGAACCTCGAACGCTCCAGGATTCCTGGAGCGAGTGGCTTTCCGCCGCCATCATGCGGCGGAAAGAAAAGCCTGTTTCAGGCGGAGGCGGGCTGCTGCTTTGCCCGCGCTACAATCTGCGTCGGATTGACGAAGCGCAATGCGATCAGCAGCCAGACCAGCGTCGTTATCATATACACCACCGCCATCGCGTCGATCGACTGCACCGCGCGAACGCCCGAGGCGAAGACCGAATAGTACAGCGCCACGACGAGCGTCTGGCTGGTCGGCCCGGCTGTCAGGAAGGTCAGTTCGAACATGCCGATGGTACGCACCAGCACCAGCAGCAGCGCCGCCAAGATGCCCGGCATCAGCATCGGCAGCAGAACATGGAGAAAGAGCTGGAACGTGTTGGCGCCGAAGACACGCGCGGCCGCCTCGATCTTGGGATCGATCTGCTCGATGAAGGGGATCATCACCAGGATGACGAAAGGAACCGTCGGCACGAGATTGGCCAGCACCACGCCCCAGAAGGTGCCACCGACCCCCGATTGGTAGAGCACGGTAGCCAGCGGAATGCCGAAGGTGATCGGCGGGACCAGAAGCGGCAGCAGGAACAGAAGCATGACCAGCTTCTTGCCGGGAAAATCGCGCCGCGCCAGCGCATAGGCCGCCGTCACGCCGAGCAGGCCTGAAAGCGCGACCACGGTGAAGGCGATCTGGAAGGTTACGATCAGGATATCGTGGAGCTGGAACTCCGCCCAGGCGGCGAAATACCAGCGGGTGGTGAAGCCGGCAGGAATCCATGTGCCCAGCCAGCGCGTGCCGAAGGACGACAGGATGACCGTGGCAATCATCGCCGCGAGGTTGAGTACGAAGAAACCCACCACCACCCAGATGGCGGTGATCCAGAGCTTGGCGGCGATGGTTGTGTCGCGGATCATGTCAGCCCTTTCCGCCTGCGGTGCTGCCCCGATAGAACAGGTTGCGCAGCATCAGGATGGCGACGACGATGACCAACTGCACACCGGCCATGATCATCGCGATTGCCGAGGCCATCGAGTAGTCATATTGCTCGAAGGCGGCCTGGTAGGCCGCAATCGAGATGACCCGGGTCGGCCCGGCCGGCGCACCGAGCAGAACCGCCGACGGAAAGACGGCAAAGGCCTGTACGAATGAAAGCAGGAAGGCGATGGCCAGGCCGGGGATCAGCAGCGGCAGGAACACATAGCGGAACCGCTGCCAGGAGCGCGCGCCGTGGGTCGCCGCTGCCTGTTCCAGTGCCGGATCGATGCCTGTCACATAGGAGAGCGTCAAAAGGAACGTGAACGGGAAACCGGTGATGATCAGCGACGCGAAAACACCCCAGTAATTGTTGGTGAGTTTCACGGGACTGCTGATGATGCCGAACAACATCAGCGTGCGGCTGAACCAGCCCTGCGGTCCCAGATAGTTGAGCAGGCCTTCCGCCACCAGCACCGTGCCGAGCGTTACCGGCAGCACGAGGATGGTGGTCAGCATACGCTGGTGCGTCATCAGGCGAACGCGAAAGGCGATGGGCAGCGCCAGCGCCAGGCTGATAACGGTGACCGGCACCGCCAGCCACAGCGTTGTGGCAATGGTGTTGTAAAGGAACGGGTCGGAGAAGAAACGCTGGTAGTTGGCGAGGAGCCCCCCTTCCTTCGGCTGGAAGGACAGGAGCAGGCCGTAGACAAAGGGATAGACGAAGATCGCCAGCGTAAACAAGGCGGCCGGAAGCACCAGAAGGGTGACGCCGTCGATCCCGTGCAAGGCCAGCCGCTGGCGCAGGGAAGGAGAGGGCGTATGATCGAGCGTCGACATCGCCGTCCTCAGGCCGCGTAGATCAGGGCGTGGGCAGAATCGATCGAGAGCGAAACCGTGTTCCCGACCGACGCGGCCTGGCTGGCATGGAAGATCAGCTCGAGGCCGCCCTCGGTGCGTGCCGTGCCGACGAATTCCCGGCCGCGATACTCGATGGTTTCGACCTTCGCATCAAGCGTCCCGATGCCCTTGTCGCTCACGGTGACATCGTCCGGCCTGGCGGCGATCACGGCTTGCGCGCCAACCGCGAGATCGTCGCGCAGCCTGCCCGAAAGGCTGACGCCGCCGACTTCGACCATGGCAATGTCGCCGTCGCGCCGGGTGACCTTGCCGGTTAGCCGGTTGCGGTAACCCATGAATTCGGCGACGTCGAGATGGTCCGGGCTCTCATAGAGGTCCCGCGGAGCGCCGACCTGCCGGATTCGGCCATCGCGCAGCACGACTATGCGGTCGGCAAGCGACAAGGCCTCGTCCTGGTCATGCGTCACATAAAGGGTGGTGGCCCCGAGCTGGTTGTGGATGCGCCGGATTTCCGCACGCATCTCGATGCGCAATTTCGCGTCGAGGTTGGAGAGCGGCTCGTCCATCAGCACCAGCGGCGGCTCGATGACGATGGCGCGGGCGATGGCCACCCGCTGCTGCTGACCGCCTGACAGTTGACCCGGCAGCTTGTGGCCCTGCGTTTCCAGCCGCACCAGCCCCAGCGCCTCGTCGACGCGTTGCGTGATCTCGGCCTTGGGCGTGCCGCGCATCTTCAGGCCGAAGCCGATGTTGGCTTTGACGGTCATATGCGGGAACAGCGCATAGTTCTGGAAGACCATGCCGAAGCCGCGGTCTTCCGGCTTAAGCTGGTCGATGCGCTTGTCGTCGAGATAGATGCTGCCGCCCGTGGTGGAAAGCAGTCCGGCGATGCAGTTCAGTGCGGTCGACTTGCCGCAGCCCGAAGGTCCGAGCAGGGCGATGAATTCCCCCTTGCGCACGGTCAGCGAAACGTCACTCAGCGCGCTCATACTGCCGAATTTTCGACTCATATGATCGAGGCGGAGTTCGTCGAATTTCGACGAGGCGAGCAGCATCCGTTCGTAGCCCCATTGTTGTAGGCGAACCGGGCGGCATGCCCGGTTCCTATTATGCGCTGACAATCAAAGGTTTGTCATTTCGCGGTGGCGGCGACCTGTTCGTCCCAGATTCGGAATGCCGCGACCATCGAAGCTGGCTCCAGCGGCAGTTCGATCGGGTTGTTGGCGATCAGGTCGGCATATTCGGTGCGGCCGAATTCGGCGATCGCATCCTGGCTTTCCTGCGGCGCCATGTCGAGGGTGACATCCTTGACCGCCGGGCCCGGATAGAAATAGCCCTCGTCATAGGTATAGGCCTGCTGCTTAGGCGTCAGCAGGAATGCCATCAGGTCCTTGAGCACGGCCAGTTTTTCGTCGCTGACCCCTTTCGGCACGCACATGTAATGGGCGTCGGCGACCCAATGGAAGCCTTTCAGCGCCCCAACCTTGGCTTCCTTCGGCACGACGCCGAGAACGCGCGGGTTGATGTCCCAGCCAGTCGTCGACACAGTCATGTCGCGCGTGCCTTCGCCGAGTTCCTTCATCAGCGCACCGGTGCCGGTCGGATAATATTCGATGTATTTGTGCAGTTCCTTAAGATAGGCCCAGGTCTTGTCCCAGCCCTTGACCGGATCCTTCGGATCGCTGTCGCCGAGCAGATAGGGAAGACCCATCAGGAAGGTGCGGCCGGGGCCGGAATTGGCCGGGCGCGCATAGAGGAACCGGTTCGGGTTCTCCTTGGCCCACGCCAGAAGCTCCTCCGCCGTGGTCGGCACCGTCTTGACCTTGTCGGGCATGTATTCGAGCAGCGGCCCGGACGGGTAGTAGGTGACGACGACGCCGTGGTCCTTGGCCAGCGTCTGCATCCGCGCTGCCGGCTCCTGATAGATATCGGCCAGCTTCGGCAAGGCGCCCGAATCGTCAGGAAGCAGCTTGACCCACAGGTCCATCTCGAGGCCTGCCGACAGCGCATCCGTTCCGGTAAGCACGAGGTCGATATCGACGCGGTTCGCCGCTTGCTGCGCCTTGATCTTGCCCGGAAGCTCCGGGGCCGGCGCCTTGGTGAAGACGATGTTCGAGATCAGTTCCGGCTTGGCCGTCTTGTAATTCTCGATCGCCTTCTGGGTTAGCGCCAGATTGCCGGCGACATCGACGATATTGATGGTGACGGGCGCGGTCGGCAGCTTGGCGGTCTGGGCAAACGCGCGCGCAACCGGAAGCGCCGCCATGCCGGCTAGTCCGCCGACCGCCTGTCGCCGAGTGATCTTGATCATCTTCATCTCCTCCGCTGGGGTCCTGTCTTGTCCGGCAGGATTTCAATTTTGATATATTAATCTACCAGTCCTCAAAAACAACCGCTTTCTGCTTCGTGCGTGAACCGCTGCGCCAATCATGCCACGGTGGTTGCGGCGCCGTCGTTCAAAAGATCGGTCAATGCGGTTCCTAGCCTTGCGAGATGGGGGCTGGCCGAGAGATCGGTGCCGAGGACCTGCTTCAGCCGCAGGAAGACGGCGGCCAGTTCGGCAGCCGAGCCGACCTCTGCGGTCCGCGCGCCCGATCCCGGCCGGCAGGTCACCCAGGTCCGATTGGAAAGCCGCTGCGCCATGGTCAGAGCCTATAGGCTTTCTTGGCCAGGCGGTAGGCGAGATCGTGCGCCACTTCCTGCGCCTCGTCCTCGTCGAGCCGGTGGTCAGCCACCAATTCCGCGAGAAAATTGCAGTCGACGCGGCGCGCCATGTCGTGCCGCGCGGGGATCGAACAGAAGGCACGGGTGTCGTCGTTGAAGCCCACCGTGTTATAGAAGCCAGCTGTCTCCGTGGTAAGTTTGCGAAACCGGTACATGCCTTCGGGGCTGTCGAAAAACCACCAGGGCGGGCCGAGGCGCAGCGCCGGATAATGCCCGGCAAGCGGCGCAAGCTCGCGCCCATAGGCCGTCTCGTCCAGTGTGAACAGGATCAATGTCAGGCGCGTGTCGTTGCCGAACGCGTCGAGGAGCGGCTTGAGGTCGTGGACATAATCGGTGCCGGTGGGAATGTCTGCGCCCTTGTCGAAGCCGAACTCGGTGAAAATCTGCGGGTTGTGGTTGCGGAAAGAGCCGGGATGGATTTGCATGACCAGGCCGTCCTCGACGCTCATGCGCGCCATTTCGGTCAGCATTTGTGCGCGGAACAGGTCCGCATCCTCGGGCGAGACATCGGCCTTCAGCACCCGGTCGAACAGAGCCGTTGCTTCCGCCTTCGACAGGTCGGCGGTGCGGGCATTCGGATGGCCGTGGTCGGTGGACGTCGCGCCGCGCTGCCTGAAGTAGGCACGGCGGATGCGGTGCGCCTCAAGATAGCCGGGATAGCTGGTCGGCGTTCCGGCCAACGCCAGGAACCGCTCCACCTCGGCATGGAAACCCTTGCGCGAAGGGTCGACGACGGCGTCTGGCCGGTAGGCTGGCACAACCTGGCCGTCCCAGCCGGAAGCCTTGATCGCATCGTGCGCGGCAAGCGCATCGGTGGCGGCGTCCGTCGTTGAGATGGCTTCGATGTTGAAACGCTTGTAGAGCGCGCGCGGGCGCATCTCCGGCCGTTCGAGCTGTTCGGCGATGCGATCATAAAGAAGGTCGGCATTCTTCGCGCCGAGCCGCTCTTCGATTCCGAAGACCGTTGCCAGCGAATGCTCGAACCACAGCCGTGTCGGCGTGCCGCGGAAAAGGGCGTAGTTCTCGGCGAAGCGGCGCCAGATCTTGCGGGGATCGGTTTCGATCGGGCCCCCATCCAGTCGTGGGACGCCGAAATCTTCCATGCGCATTCCCTGGGAATAGAACATGCGCAAAATGTAGTGGTCGGGCTTGACGAACAGCGTGGCCGGATCCGGGAACGGCAGGTCATACGCATACCAATCCGGCCCGGTATGGCCGTGCGGGGAGATGATCGGCAAGGCACGCACGCCTTCATAGAGGCGCCTGGCGATGGAACGGACGGTAGGATCAGGCGAAAAAAGCCTGTCGGGATGGAGCGGCATTGCAAAATCCTTGCGGTCGAGCCGCGAAAGCGGCGTTCGGAAGGGAGGGGCGATTGAATGCGCGCGATCATAATTTGGGATGAAGCGGCGTTCCGATGTTGGCGAACAGTAAGGAATAATATATTAATATGTCAACTGATTGAAGATCGGGGATTGAGAAATGACATCAGCAAAGGCGCATGCGGGCATTGCGGGCTCCGACCGCGACGCCGCCCCCGTTCGAACGAAGATGCGTCGGCCGGGCATCGTGCGTACGACGGCTGCGTCCGCAGTATACCGCGAACTGCACGAGGCGATCGTATCCATGCAGCTTAAGCCCGGCAACGCCTTGAATGAAAAGGTGCTGACCGAGCGTTTCGGTGTCAGCCGCACGCCGGTGCGCGAGGCGTTGATTCGCCTGGTCGAAGACGGGCTGGTCAATATCTATCCTCAGTCGGGAACCTTCGTCGCGCCGATACCGATCTCGCTCATTCCCGAAGCCGTCGTCATCCGTAAGGCGCTGGAAGGCGCCACGGTCGAAAAGGCCGCGCAATGCGCAAACGGCAACGATGTGGGAAAGCTCGACGACATATTGGCGCGGCAGCGGTTCCTTGCCGAACGACAGGACATGAACGGCTTTCACGAGGCCGACGAGGCCTTTCACGAGGCGATTGCCCGAATAGCCAGCTATTCCGGCATCTGGAACTATCTGAAGCCGGTCAAGGTGCAGATCGACCGGGCGCGACGCATGACGCTGCCCGCGCTCGGCCGCATGGACCATGTGATTGGCGAGCATACGGTCATCCGCAACGCTATAGCGGCGCATGACGTTAAGGCTGCCTGCGAGGCCATGCGAATCCATCTGGGCGCTGTCATTCCCGATGTCGAGCAACTGCGCGACGCCTACCCCGACTGGTTTATTTGAGCCGACCAGCCCTGAAATAGTTGGAGAAATGACGAATGCGCGAGGCATGGAGATGGTTTGGGCCGGATGCGGGGGTTCCGCTCGATGCCGTGCGTCAGGCCGGCGCCACCGATATCGTATCGGCGTTGCACGAAGTCCCGATCGGGCGTGCCTGGACGAAGGCGGAGGTGGCGACGCGCAAGGCGATGATCGAGGATACGCCGTCCGACCGCTCGCCGCTTGTCTGGTCGGTCGTTGAAAGCATACCGGTCCCTGACGCTGTCAAGCGCCACGGCGGCGAGGCGAAAGCCGAGATCGAGGCCTGGATCGCCAGCATGGAAGCGGTTGCGGCCAACGGCATCCATATCATCTGTTTCAATTTCATGCCCCTGGTGGACTGGACCCGCACCGATCTCGATTACGAACTGCCAAGCGGCGCGACCGCGATGCGTTTCGACCAGGACCGGTTTGCAGCCTTCGACCTCCACATCCTGCAGCGCAGGGGAGCCGAAGCCGATTATTCGAACGAGGACCGCGAGCGGGCGAAAGCTGTTTTCGAGGCGATGAGCGAAGAGGAGGCCGCGACCCTCGTCGCCAACATCGCCAGTGCGCTGCCGGGCTCGACCACGGAGCCGTTGACGGTCCCGCAGTTTCGCGACCGGCTGGAGCGTTATGCGGGCATCGATGCCGCCCGGCTGCGCCACCATCTCACCGAATTCCTGGCGGCGATCGCGCCCGCCGCAGAGAGCAGCGGCGTCCGGCTTGCGCTGCATCCGGACGATCCGCCCCGCTCGCTCTTTGGTCTGCCGCGGGTGGCCTCGACCGCCGCCGACTACAACGCGCTCTTCGAGGCAGTTCCGTCGCCGGCCGTCGGCATGTGCTTTTGCACCGGAAGCCTTGGCGTGCGCGCCGACAACGATCTTCCGGCGATGGCGAAGCACTTCGCGTCGCGCATCCCCTTCGCACATTTGCGGGCGACCAAGCGCGAAGGCGATGGCCGCACCTTCCATGAAGCGGCGCATCTGGACGGCGACGTGGACATGGTTGCGGTACTGCGCGAATTGTTGGCCGAAGACGGCAAGCGGGAACCGCACGACACCATCGTCTTCCGCTCCGACCACGGCCACCGCATGCTGGATGATCTCACAAAAACGGTGAATCCCGGCTATCCGGCGATAGGTCGCCTGCGCGGTCTGGCGGAACTGCGCGGCGTGATCCACGCGCTCCAGTCGAAGGGTTGACAGCGCGGCAATGCCTACCGTGATCGGCGCGGCTTCGGTCCGCCTGCGCCGATCCTGCCCTATCCCTGACGTCGGTCGGCATTAGGTCGGTTTCCGCCTGTGGAGGAGTGCCTCGGGGGACAGCCCGACTATCCGACCTGTTCTAGGCCAATCAATCCTTGACACGACTTCGTGCAAGCGCTTTCATGCAAGCGCTTGCATAGGGGCGCGCATGCCTGACCGAAAGCGGAACAATTCATCTTCAACACCGACGCTGAGCGAGGTGGCGGACGCTGCCAACGTCTCTTCGGCTACCGTTTCGCGTGCTTTCAGCCGGCCGGAACTTCTCAGTCGCGAGACGGTCGCGCGGGTTCACTCGGTCGCCGCGCGGCTCGGCTATGTCCCCAATCATGCCGCGCGCGCACTAAGCACCGGCCGGATGGGCAACATCGCGCTAATCGTGCCCGATATCACCAACCCGTTCTTCGCGGCGATGATGCGTGGGGGGCAGGCGACGGCCCGCGAATGTGGCTATGCGACGTTTATCGGCGATTCTGATGAGACGCCGGATGTGGAAGACATTCTCCTGACCAAGCTGTCGGCGCAGGTAGAAGGTTTCATCATCGCCTCTTCGCGCCTGCACACGAAACAGATCCTTGAACATGCGCGGAGGCGGCCTTGCGTCCTCGTCAACCGCGACATTCCCGGCATGGTACGGCTTCTGGTCGATAGCGGGCCAAGCTATGGGCAGGCGCTGGAGCATCTGGTTTCGCTGGGCCATAGATCGATCGCCTATGTTGCCGGGCCGGCATTCTCCTGGTCGAACAGCCAGCGCTACGGCACCGTGACCAGGAGGGCCGTCGAGCTTGGGGTTGAGATCGTACGGGTTCCGACCTCGCGGCCAAGCTTCGAGGCCGGCCAGGCCTGCGTCGATGAACTCGTCCTGACGGGCGCGACCGCCGTACTCGCATTCGACGATGTCATGGCGCAAGGCATCATGGCCGGGCTTGCCGCGCGCGGCCTGTCGGTGCCGGGCGACTACAGCGTGATCGGCTGCGACGGCATACTCGCGCCGACCCTTTTCCCGCCCCTGACGTCCATCGCAACTCATTGCGCGGAGGCCGGCAGGCAGGCGGTCGAGCTTCTCGTCGCTATGCTGCAAGGCAAGCCGCTCGCTCACAAGCGCATCAATCTCGTCACCGAATTCGTCATCAGGGCGACAACCCAGGCCCCGTGCTCGCAGCGAGAAACGGCGGGGCTCGATCGACTTACAACCACGGAGTGATCATGCGAATTTACGTGAAACCGGACAAAAAGCTGCTGGGCGCCGCTGCCGCTGAACTGGGGGCGCAGTCGATCCGCGCCGCGATCGAGGCGCGCGGGGCGGCCAATATCGTCGTCGCCACCGGAGCCAGCCAGTTCGAGGTACTTGCCGCGCTGGTGGAGCGGGATGACATCGACTGGTCGCGCGTCACCGGCTTTCACCTCGATGAATATGTCGCCATGCCGGATACGCATCCGGCCAGTTTTCGGCGCTATCTCAAGGAGCGCTTCACCGCGTTGCTGCCGTCGCTCGGGGCCTTTCATTTCATCGACGGGGACGTGCCGGATCCAGGTGCCGAGGTGGCGCGCATCAATGCGTTGATTGAGCGTCACCCCATCGATGTGACATTCGCGGGCATTGGCGAGAACGGCCACCTCGCCTTCAACGATCCGCCCGCGGACTTCGAGACGACCGCACCGTTCCACCTGGTAACGCTGGACGACCGCTGCCGCCGCCAGCAGTTCGGCGAAGGCTGGTTTCCGACGCTGGAAGACGTTCCGCACAGGGCGATCTCCATGACCGTCAACCAGATCATGAAAAGCGGTCTGATCGTGCTGGCGGTGCCGGACCGCCGCAAGGCCGAGGCGGTGCGCGATACGGTCGAAGCGCCGATCTCGCCGATGGTGCCGGCCGGTATCTTGCGCAGGCATGCCGACTGCCACCTGTTTCTCGATCCGCAATCGGCTGCTCTGCTTCGCGAAGTGCCGGACACCGTGGGCGAATAACCGTCCACGCAACCTAGAAAGGGAGGAGACACCAATGACAACCCGACGCAATGCCCTTCTAACGATCCTGGGTGCTGGCGTTGCCGCGGCGGCAAGGCCGGTTTTCGTGCTTGCCAAGGAGTTCCCGAAGCCGAAGGAGCCGCTGGTCATCAATGTGGTCGACGTTGCCGGCGACCTGCAACTCAGCCAGCGGGCGCTTGAAAAGTTCGCCGAGACCCATCCGGAACTGATTTCGAAGTTCGTTTACACGCAGGCGCCCGCGCCCGAACTTGCCGCCAAGCTCAAGGCCCAGCAGGCGGCAGGCCGGTTGGACATCGATTTCGTGCTCACCGGTAACGACGCCCTTGCCGCGGGCATCGACCAGGGATTGTGGACCCAGATCCTGCCTGACTATGCCGATATGTTTCCCAAGCTCGACGAGCGCTACCTACCGGGCGCCTATGCCATGCAGCAGATGGCGAAGGGCCAAGCCTTCGTCGATAGCTGGTATCCGTCAGGCCCGCTCCTGGAATATGCGCCGGATCGGGTCAAGGACCTTCCTGGGACCGCTGAAGAGTTGCTTGCCTGGTGCAAGGCGCATCCGGGAAAGTTCATGTATGCGCGCCCGGCGAATTCCGGCCCCGGCCGAACCTTCGTCATGGGCCTTCCCTACCTGCTCGGCGACAAGGATCCGCTGGATCCTATCGACGGCTGGGAGAAGACCTGGGCCTATCTCAAGGAACTGAACGACTGGATCGACTATTATCCCTCCGGCACGACCGTCACCATGAAGGAACTGGGTGACGGCACGCGCGATATCATCGCCACGACCACCGGATGGGACATCAATCCGCGCTATCTCGGCATCGTTCCCGAAGACTACAAGATTGCGACCCTGAAGGGCTTCCACTGGGTCAGCGACGCCAACTATGTGGCTATCCCAAAGGGCGTTTCCGACGAAAAGCTCGGCGTTCTCCTGCAACTGATCGCCTTCATCCTTGAGCCCGAGCAGCAGGCATTCATGTACGATCACGGCTACATGTACCCCGGCCCGTCGATCAGGGACGTGCCGATAGAGATGGCGCCGCAGGACAGCCAGGACACGATCAAGCGTTTCGGCCGGCCCGAATATGCCGCGATGATCGCCGACAACCCGATCGAACCGCCGCTCGACGCCAAACCGCTGGTTGCCATGTTCGAGAAGTGGGACAAGGAGATCGGCGGGGCCAAAAACGCCAAATAGGGTATCTCCGCGCACGGCCATTCGACAGCGGTTTGTCCCCGCTGCCATGATAGCTAAGCCGCCTCGACAATACCCCTGGTGGTCCGGGGAACCGGCCGGTCCGACCGAGATCGCGGTCGACTGGCCAAGGCCTTGGCCGGTCAAGGAATGGATGACTCGTCTGGCTACATGGCGGCCGCGATGCCACCCATCCTGATGCGAATGCGGCATCCGTTGCGGTACGGTGCCACATTCGACGCTCGCCCGCCTGCGCCGCCGACAGCGAGGAGGCCTCCAATTGCGCTTGGTGCCGCCATTGGCCGGCACCTTGGAAATCGTCGAGGACGAGGGAAGCTTTCATCTGTCCCGAACGTTTATGAGAGTGTTTACCACCTCTCAGGGGCTGGTCCCGACCCGGTCGGGTTCGTAGTCACCGCCCGCGGTACACCAGCCTAAAGCTGTAGGCCGAGGAAAAGATGCCCGCTCAAGCTTTCATCAACCGGATTGCGGCAGCCGTTCCGGAGAATGGCGTTCACCGCTTCTTTCTTCAATTTGCCGGTTCCCAGCTGACGGAAGATCCCCGTCGCCGGGCGATCTTTGATCGCATGGCGGACAGATGCGGAATAGAGCATCGTTATTCGTGCTTTGCGCCCGCCGATGATCCTGAAGGCCCAAGTGTCGATTTGGAGGGTGTTTTCAAACGCGGCGCGTTTCCAGGCACGGCAAAGCGCATGGAGATGTTCGCGGCCACAGCGCCCGCTCTGGCTGAACAGGCCGTGGAGAAGCTCCTTCATGGTCAGGACAGGAGCCGTATCACACATTTGATCGTCACCACCTGCACGGGGTTTTCCGCCCCCGGCCTGGATCTGGAAATAATTGCCCGGTGCAACCTGCCGACCTCCATCGAGCGCACAATCCTCGGCTTCATGGGTTGCTATGCAGCGATCAACGCACTCAAGCAGGCACGACACATCATCCGGTCGGAACCCGAGGCCCGGGTTCTGGTGGTCAGCATCGAACTCTGTACGCTTCACCTCAAGGAGACCTCCGACCTTGAAAAGCTGCTCTCGTTCTGCCTGTGGGGCGATGGCTGCTCGGCTGCGTCGGTAAGCGCCAGTCCTTTTGGCATAGGACTGGATAGTTTTCACGCGCTCGTCGATGGCGGCAGCCGCGACCTCATGACCTGGAACATACGCGACGACGGTTTCGACATGGTGTTGTCGGGAGAGGTTCCCGCCGCAATCCACCATGCACTCGGCACAGACATAGGCAGCATTCTGGGAAACAGGAGCGTTTCAGACGTCGACCTTTGGGCCGTCCACCCGGGCGGCCGCTCCGTTCTCGACGCAGTGGAGCGCGCGCTGAATCTCCGTTCCGATGCGTTGTCGACCTCCCGCGAGGTCCTTCGTGAAAACGGAAATATGTCCTCTGCTACCGTCATGTTCGTACTCGAGCGAATGCTGCGCGAGGCCACAAAGGAAGACCGTGTGGGTTGTGCCATGGCATTCGGACCTGGCCTGACGACCGAGACGATGATGTTCCACACAGCCGGCGATACCTGAATGGCCAATGATCTCGACCATCGTCGGATCGAGCGGGAACTGCTCGACAATTTGCCTCCCGACGATCCAAGGGCCGTCGGTTCGCGGCGTGATCTCGCCTGGATAAACGCACTGATGTTTCAGAGCGCGATCATGGCCAGCCTGTTGAAGGCAAGCGTGCGCAAAAGCCCGACCAGATTTTTGGAAATTGGTTCCGGCGATGGAGCATTCATGCTTTCCGTCGCAAAGCGCCTCGCCCGGCGCTGGACAGATGTCGACCTGGTCATGCTTGACCAGTTCAACCTCATTTCAGACAGGCGGTTCGCTGATTTCTACGCACTTGGTTGGCGGGTCGAAACCATCATCGATGATGTCTTCGAATGGATCCAAAGCCCCCGAGCCGGCGCCTTCGATGTGGTATCGGCCAACTTGTTTCTGCACCATTTTCCGGACGCAGCCCTGAAACGCCTGTTTTTGGCGATTCGCCCTCTGGCGCCAGTGTTTCTCGCCACCGAGCCGAGCCGAAACGCCATTGCCTTAAGAGCCTGCTCGCTTCTGCATGTCATTGGCGCGAACGAGGTGACTTTGCACGATGCGCCGGCAAGCGTCCGCGCCGGTTTTGCGGGTCATGAGCTTTCCAGCCTATGGCCCCCGGATTTCAGGCGCCAGTGTGCAGAACGCAGAATTGGACCGTTTACCCATGCCTTCCTTGCCGTCGACCGCGCTTCGGAAGGTTTGCCATGATGTACGACGCCATCGTCATAGGCGCCGGGCCAAGTGGTTCTTCGGTGGCCCTGGCTTTGAGCGGCCAGGGGCGCGCCGTTGCTATCGTCGAGCGAAGTGAATTCCCGCGCCGCAAAGTTTGCGGGGAATTCATGTCCGCGGTCAATCTGGATCTATTGGATAGATTGGGCGGAGGCGCCGCGGTTCGCGCCAAAGCCGGTCCGGAGGTCAAGCGGGTTGCACTTTTTGCATCGGGTCCCGGCACGGATGCGGGCATGCCGCGGGCCGCGGGAGATGCATTTGGACGCGCGCTCGGGCGCGACGTTCTGGATGGCATGCTTTTGGATGCGGCTCGCGATGCCGGAGCCGACGTGTTCCAGCCTTGGCGGGCGGCGGAGATCACCACCGATGGTGACAACGCTATGGTTCGGATCGAAAGCAAGCACGATCAGGGAGTTCTCGTTGCGCCGGTCGTTATTGCCGCGCATGGCTCGTGGGAACAAGGAAGGCTTCCGACGAACCTGCCGAAAACCAACGCGCCGCACGATCTTTTCGGATTCAAGGCTCATTTCACCGGCGCTGAGCTCGACCGCGACCTCATGCCCCTGCTGGCATTTCCGGGCGGCTATGGCGGCATGGTCTGGGCCGACCGGAACAGGATGTCGCTGTCGTGCTGCATACGCCGCGACGCCTTGATCAGGCTACGCAAAAAAGGCAACGCCTCGTCGGCAGCCCAAGCTGTTCATGCGCATATCCTTGCTTCGTGTCCCCGTGTCGCCTCCACGATCGTGAATGCCACGCTCGATGGCGAATGGCTCGCCGCAGGTCCCATACGGCCTGGCATACGCCCATGTTTTGCCAACGACATATTTCGGGTGGGCAACCTCGCCGGTGAGTCCCATCCCATCATCGCTGAAGGCATCTCGATGGCCTTGCAGTCAGGCTGGTTGTTGGCCAATGAACTGGCTAGGTTCGCCCGTTGGGACCGAGCGGCAAGGATTGCTGTTGGACGCCGCTATTCCAAGGGCTGGAACAGCCAATTTGCAACCCGCATTCGCGTGGCTGCCTTGTTGGCACGCCTTGCCTCCCACCCCATGTCCGCTGCCGCGATGAACACGTTCGTCAGCGGTTTCCCGAACAGCCTGACGCTGGGAGCCAGATTGACCGGCAAGACGAAACCGCTGCCGATCGCGTGCGACTGAGAGGCTCAAGACTTGGTGCTCCAAGACGCTATAGCGGTCATGAACTCTGTCTTTCGATAGGCCCAGCCTTGCGATTCGGGATGACGTCTCAGGCCCGGGTCATCGCCGGACCTGAGCTGAATTCTGCTGGCGGAACTATTTGTTGCAATTTTGGGACGGCGAGGTGGCAGTGCCGCTGGCGGTATTGGTGTCGACGTCATTGCCCGCAGTGTCCTTGCAACGGTCATTCGTGCCGTTTGGTGTTGTCGTGGTCGAGTTCGTCGCATTCGGATCAGTTGTGACGGTCCCCGTGGTGCTGCCGGAGCCGTTGACGCTCGTGCCGCTGTTGTTCATGCCGCCGCCTGCGGTACCGCCGGCATTGCCCGAGCCGCTCGTTTGGGCCAGGGCGGATGTGGCGAGCGCTAAGGACAGGGCGGATGCGACCAAGATCGTTTTCATCATAAGTGCCTCCATTGGTTAAATCGCTTGTTGCGATCACTTTCCCAACGGAGCGCCGTCCTTGTTGTTCCTGTAACGGAAAATCGTGATCGATCTTCATTCTTGTCCGGCTTTGATGCTGAGCGAAGCACATCCAGAACTGTATAAAGGACGACTGCCGGTCAGTGGCGACGGGCCACGCTCAGCCTGATCGACGGTTGTGCTTGCTGAGCAGGATCGGCAGGGAAACCGGCCGGAAATTCCACACGTTAACGCCGACATCACGCTGGCGAGTAAGCGGCTTCAGCTTGCCATGCGAATGGCCGTGCAAATTCACCGATCCCTTGCCCATCTGATTCCAGGTCCGAAACGGATAATGGCACAGGACGAGGAGGGTACCGTCCACCACCAGTTCCGCATAGTGCTGGATGCTGGCCCAGCCAGATGCGAGCGTTGCATCGCTTCCGTCATTGTTGCCGATGATCAGGTGCTTGCGCCCATTGAGCTGCGACAGGATGTTTTCGATGCCGGCCTTCGGGCGGGCAAAATCACCCAGATGCCAGATCTCGTCGTCCGAGCCGACGGTCTCGTTCCAGAGGCTCATCAGCGCCGCGTCATGCGTTGCCAGCGAGCCGAACGGCCGCCGATCAATTCGCAGGATGCGTGGATCGTTGAAATGAGTATCGCTCGTGAAGAAGATCATCCTGTGCGCGACTTCCCTCGCTGATCGACCCAGCCCGATACGCCGGACTAACGATCCGGTATTCGGCTGTACGCGCTCGTCAGCTTCCTTCCTTACGGCCGTCACCGGCGGCAGACGCTGAGTGTTCAGGCTCCGCAGCCTCAAGACCTTCGATAATCGGCGTAAGCGAGCCATCTTCCTCCGGAACTGGTTGCCGGCCGTTGGCTGCGTTCGCCTTGTCGAGGGCCTGCTGGATGGCGTCCTCTATGTTGCCGATATCTTCTTCGCGAACCTCGCGCCCGTATCCTGCGGCGTCCGCATCCTGCTCGAATTGCTGGGCCAACACCGCGACGCTGACTTGCGTGTCGGTCGCCAGGTTTCCGACATTCTCCTGCAGCCAGGTTCGAAAGAACTCGATCGTCGCGCTCATATTGCCTCCTGAACCGGACAACTGCTGCTGAGAGCGGTTGTTCCATGTTCCTGGCTACACTTTGCGGACTCTTGTGACGTTGACCTTGGGTACCGGGGATCCGATGAACGCGCCGGTTGAGCATGGCCATTGCCGCTGCCATCGGTGCCGCGGCCCTTGCCGTCGGCAACACACGGTATCCGAACGGAGTAGCCCCAAACTGTCAGCTTACAATTTGCAGTCATAGGTTACAGACTTCCCGTGTTCTATAAAGGGAGGTGGGAAGTACCTGGGCCTAACAATACTCTAGGGCGCGGTTGAAGGTTCGCCTTCGAATCGCGAAATGCCCAGGTGGTTCACAGCTCCCAAAACAATGGGAGGTGTCAGCCAAACAGGATGAAAATCGGGTTTCGGACCCTAGTCCCCTCGGTCCGATCCACCGGTTCAAGGGCAACGTTAACACAGCTCAAAGCCGACAGGAAAATGCAGTCCGGCAAGTCTCGGCCTCACATCGGGAAACCAGAGCCAGGCACCGACTTCCGCGCAGCACGACGTGTCCTCTCCGGCGATTGAGGAAAAATTGCGAGGTGATTGTCGTGTCTGTCGCCTGTCTTGACGCAGTCCCCCCGTTCATGGACAGAAGCGCTCCCGCAACTGCACCGAGCACAGTCGGCAGTGCCTGGCACAACGCCGACCACCTCTCCCTAGCTGGCCAGGGCGCGATATCGCGCGGCTTGGCCAGCTAGCTTCCCGCAAATCTTCTTTCAAAATAGATGGATCATTCCGGATCAAGGTCCGGAGATTGAATCGCAAAGCCCGGCAGGATCCAACTCTGGCTCTCCACCCACGCGCAGTGATTCATGTTGGATATCCACATATGCTCATATGATCGCCGAAATTGCAGCAACGCTTCCAGTTCCGGCTTTCCGCGCTCATAGGCGGATTGCGGATCGCCGAGCGTGAGCTTGCTGGCCGCTCGCGAGCACAGCTTCGCATGCTGCAATCCCAGCTCAAGAAACTTCACCCGCATCGAGGCTTCCGGATCTTGGATTGCGGAGGCTGCCGCCCTGTCAAGCAGGGCTTCCGCCGGCGCGAAACTCTCCTCTGGATAGACAGCGTGCGCCGCCTTCGCCCAGCTTCGCCAACGAGATGCTCCAAGAGCCTCGAACCCCTCCCGCAGCTGGGCGCGAGCGTTCGAAGTATACGCCTGCCAATAATCAAAATAGCTTTTGACGTCGTCGGCCGCAGGTCCGAAGGCTGAATAATATTCCGACAACAATGACTCCACGGCAGTCTCAGGATGTGTCTGCAGGCGCATCAACAAATAGAGATTTGGACCTTGCGTCGCCCAATGGCCTGTCAGCGAGTCAAAATCGGTTCCGACCATCCCGTTTCGCGCCGCGTTCTGAAACTCGTCGGCGAACTGGCCGGCGAATATGTGCGGCATGCAGTAGCCATCCAGGAAATAGTTGGTGCGCATGAACACCTGGGCAGTCGTTGCCGCCCATCCGCGCCACTGGTCTTTTATCCAGTCCTGCTCTTCGCCGCTGCGTGGATAGTACCAGGCCGATGGGCAAAACCCGATCAGGATATTCGGGTTCAACTTGATTCCCGATGTCGGTGCCGCGAAGTAATTCATATAGGCGTATCCCACCACGACCGCGTTAGGGTCGTCTTTCGCGGCTATCCGCTGAATGGCTTGCCATGAACGCGCATAGCGGTCCGATACGAAAGGCTTGCTGGCGATCTTCGACTTCGACGGAATGAACTTTCGATAGTCAGGCGGCTCTGGGCCATCCAGCGCTTTGCATATTTCGCACTCGCACTGCCCCGGGATGTCGTTCTCGACCGCATTGACGAAAGTTGGCTGTCCCGCAGAGGCGCTCCGATGCTCACGCCATTGCGAGACGATCTCTTCTCGCAAGCCCGGATTGGAAATGCACATCGAGAAGCGAGCGCCCAGCCTCACCGGGCCCCGTTTGCCTCTGACCAATTGAAACCATTCGGGATGCTCGGTGCCATACCGCTGCCACCAGTCGACGAAAGCGTGACCGTAGTTCGTGGGTACTCTGCGGCCCATTCGGTGGCGACGCAGGAACGTGGCCTGGGCTTTCATATATTCTTTCGCCGCTGCTGCGGTGAAACCCATTTCGGGATGTTCTTCGCTCGTGAAGCCAGCCCCAGCGCGCACGCGACGCTGCATGAACCGGGGCGTAACGACGTAATCAAGCGCGGGGATCACCAAGGACTGTGCCTTTGGGACAAACGTTCCCAGTTCACCTGGCCATAGCCATCGGACACCGAAATAGCGATCAAGGAGCTCGTACACGCCGAAGAGGGTGCCCGCGGACGTGTTTTGGTCGAGTGCACTGCCGGGATGATCGAGGCCGGCGACGCACAGATGGTTGCCGACGGTTCGGATGATACAGGTTTCACGCGCCAATGCGCCGAATGTGATTCCGGCTGCCCGGGCGAACCGGGTGTCGCCCAGAAAAATATGGGCGGCGTTACGCAGGCCAGCCGGCGAGACATGGTTTTCAGTTGTGATGGCAGGTTGGATGCCGGTCGCTTTTTTTATGTGCCAGCCGAGTTCCGTGGCGGCGTAGTGAACAGAGCCACTCGGCTGATCCGAAGTAACGAGCGTTGCCGCAGGTCTGCCGCGGGCGATAAGCGTTACGCCAGCTGAAGATTGAGTGGCCGCTTTGCCAGGGTTGGTAAAGCCAAGCCAGTGTAACAGGCCCAGAACCGTTCCCTGTGCAAACGTCCTTCGCGATAACGGCCCCATGCCAAAGACCTCACCTATGCGCGCGCATCCAAGAATGTAGACCCATTTTACGAGGACGGGCGTTCACAACAATTTGTATCACGTAAGCTTTGCATGCTTCAGCCGTTACGTTTCCCTTACCCGCATGCCGATCCATTGATGGCCAGTCTGCAGTTCGGGGCCAAGACGAAGATCAGCGTGTTAGGGTTCTCTTTGTATAATAGGTACATACACGCAGAGTCCCATATCATTTAAAGGTTGCAAAGAATTAATCGAGATATACGCGATATTCTTCGGGAACTATCCATCTCCACGGGATAAGCAATGCCCTCTTTTGGAGGCTTATCATGATCAAACACATTCTTTTGACAATCTCACTGAGTGCTTCAGTGGCTTCTTTCATCTCGCCGTTTTGCCGATTCGGACAAAGACCGGGTCGTCCGAGGCCGGCCCGATCGGGTGGCACCTGCGGATCTGGTGAAAAACCGCTGGCAGTCTGGTGGGTGCGGAGAGGACGGCAAAGGCGGCCAAATAGCTCCAGCCTGGGGATATCGCCCAATTCAATACTCCGCTGGCGAAGCCAGCGGAGGCAGTTTTCACCGCTGTGCGACCCATTTGCGCAAACCAATGGTGAAGTCCTCACGATCTGGGAACTCTCATCCGCCATGTTCGTTACTGCTCCACATTATGGAGAGATGGGGGTCGGATGGATTTTTCGAGACGCAGGGACTGGGAAGCTCTAGCCAGCGCCCTCGACATCAACATCTATCAGCGTTCAAAGACAGTGTGGATTGCGGCTGGAAAGTACCGCGGCAAAGACATTGAAGTGAAAGGCCGCTCGCCAAGCATCGCACTCGCATTGTGGAAGGAAGCTGCGGGCTATACCGGCTCGGAGTGGTAGAAAGAGCGGTTCGTCAAGCCGCGCCGCTCAGGTCCAAGCGCACATGCGCAGTGCAAGGCGCAAGCATTGTTCAAGGCTTACGGGCTTGGAGATGTCTTGCGCCGGCCGCGTGGACAATCGTGACTTTAAGCGCGCCATGAAGCTCCAGACACGACAGCCTTGAACAAGTCGAGCCGTCGCGAACAAGTCGAGCCGTCGCAGCGAGGCGGCGCTGGATATCGATTTGACGGTCGATACCGGTACGCGACATGTGCGCGCCGGCATCGGATCAGTGCGGTCTTGCCGGCTTAGCTGTGCCGCCGGTGTTGCCGGTTTCGCCGCTGCCATCACGGGATCGGGATTGCCAAGCGGTACCACTTTTGGATGGATCGGCTGCCGCCAAGGGACAATTGACACAAACGGCACCTGGGGATGGCATTGGGCCATGCAAGGAGCGGGGCATCAGGAGCATTCTCCTGTGACGGTGGGCAATCCTTCAATGAGCGATGCAGAACGTGCTCCGCGCCTCGGCCACGGAAGATAGCCTTCTTCAGGCAATGAGCGGACTCATGGACTCTGACCCCGCCGACCACATTGAGCTAACCGCTGATATTGTTTCGGCCTATGTCAGGAAAAACCGGACGTCGCCTTCCGATCTGGTTGACCTGATCCAGAATGTCGGCCGTGCTTTGCAAAAGCTTGCCGTGGGCGATCACCAGCCCGAACCGAAACCTGTTCCAGCCGTGCCGATCCGCAAGTCGGTGACCCCTGACTTCATCGTCAACCTGGAGGACGGGCGCCGCATGAAATCCTTGAAGCGGTACCTTACATCCATCGGCATGACGCCAGCGCAATATCGCCAGAAATGGGGCTTGCCGCCGGATTATCCGATTGTGGCGCCAAATTTAACTGCGTTGCGCTCGGAGGCAGCCAAGAGGATCAGGCTTGGACAACGGAATGCCAGTGGCCGAACTTCCAGAGGCTAACCGAATGGAGCACAGGGCGAGGCTCCGGCAGTCCTCGCGCCGTTGCTCGTATCGTGACATTTGTTTTCTTCGGATCACAAATTTGACGTGCCCGCCCGATGCCAGCGGGACCAACAGCCAAATGGGGCTGGGGGCAAGGCGCAAATGGCCACGCTATTCTCACAGGCGTGCAATTGCTGGTCCCGATCGACATCATGCCCGATCGACGCCATGATTGAAGATTGCAACGCCTTTCCGCAAGGCATGCGCCTGGAGGCGGATGTGTGCATCGTGGGAGCGGGTGCCGCAGGCCTGGCGATAGCATCACAACTAGAAGGCACGCGGCATCGCATATGCGTCATCGAAAGCGGTGGCATGACGTACGAGCACTGGCGCCAACGGCTGTCGCGCGGGCTGTCCGTGGGCCAACCTTACGAAGCTCTTGACCTTTGCCGCCTCCGTCAGTTCGGCGGGAGCACAGGCAAGGCTGGTTGGGGCGGATGGTGCAAGATGTTGGATCATGGCGATTTCGAGCATCGGCCCTGGATACCCCTGAGTGGTTGGCCCGTCGACCATAAATCATTACTACCCCACTATGAGACCGCAGCCCGCCTGCTCGGAATCGACGACCTGCTGACCGATTGGCCGACTTCCGCGGTCATGCCTGAAAACGGGCCGCTCTTTTCGGAACGCTGCTTTCTCAGTCCCACTCCGGATCTCGGAGCAACGCTTCGCAAGAAGCTTAAGGACGCAAAAAACGTCCAGGTCGTGCTGCATGCCACGGCGCTGCGGCTCGACACCGACGACTGCGGAAGGCGGGTTCGCTCCATCGAGGTAGCGAGTACGCCGAACAAACGATTCCAGATTGGTGCGCGATTTTTCGTGCTGGCCTGCGGCGGTATCGAAAACGCGCGCCTGCTCCTTGTTTCAAACCGACAGGCGCCGAATGGCATAGGAAACCAGTATGACCTGGTTGGCCGCTATTTCATGGAGCATCCCCGGGTAAAATGGGGAAGCCTGCAAGTCAGCCAGCCCGACAACATGATAGACCTCCACGTGCCCTGGACCCGCACGACCGGATTGTCGCCTGAAAACCGCGGCACCAATGATGCATTCGGACTGGCGCTGCGGCCCGAAATACGTGCAAGCGAGCGCCTCCTCGATTCCCGCACATGGATCAAGCCTGGGCCTTGCGTCAATCACATGGATGGTTCCGAAGCTTTGCAGTATCTTGCCTTCTGGCTGCGGAGAGGCCGGCTGCATCGCGACCTTATCAAATGCGGCCGAACTATCCTGATGCATCCGGCGGGAGCAATATCGGCAGGTTTCGAACGGATCTGGCACTCACGTCGGCGTGCAAGGCATTTTCATTTTGACACGATACTGGAACAAGAACCGGATCCGGCAAGCCGCGTCACGCTCGATACAAGGCTCGACGAGTTCAGTCTGCCCCGTGTGAAGCTGCAATGGAACGTGGGGCCTCTCGTCCGACGGACGCTTGAGCGTGTCCAGGCGATCATCACTGAAGAGATGAAGCGGCTGGGGCATAGAAGCGCCATTCATCCAGGCCAGGACAAAAACCCGGCGGGGGAGCGAGACATTCCATATCACTGGGTTCGACACCACATGGGCACGACGAGGATGAGCGACGACCCGCGAACCGGCGTGGTCGATAGTTCGTGCCAGGTGCACGGCCTCGCAAATCTGTTCGTCGCCGGCAGCTCGGTCTTCCCGACCGGAGGCAACGACATGCCCACCCTCACCATTGTCGCGCTCGCTATCAGACTGGGCCAGCACTTGCGGCAAAGCCTCGAATAAGCTCGCCTCCACCTTCGCCAAAGCGGTCAATCGACGAGGAAAGGGAGCAGGCTGCGACGTCTCATGCCGCAGGTCCGCCATATGGAATATGCCGGCTCCTGAATGTAATTTTACGCTTTGCCGAGAAAGTGTGCGCGTTTTGAGCGAAGGTCTGACCAACGGCTCACATAGCCACCCCTGTTCAGCTCTTTGTCGTAACGATTCTGGATGACCGCTACTTCCGTAGCTACCCCCTATTGGTAAGCGCATGGACTTCGAAGCCAACTATAATACTGCAACCACGACTTTTTCACTTTGATTGCTTGGGGAAACCGAAATTTTGGCCGCGCTGTGCGTTTTGTCACACCACCACCTCCGGTCCACAAGCTATTACTAAAGTGTTAAGGTATGGGTTTAAAAGCGAAATCTCCGTTGGGGCGAGATTTGCGCGGGGGTGAGTCATGACAAGTTTTTTGCCTGCGAATGATCGGACGGACAAAACTGATCTTGATCAATATCCATCTATTCTCGACGTCAATCGTCTCTCACCGTCCTCGGGAGAGGGAATCGAGATTGCAATCATCGATGGCCGGCCTTTGATGTGTGACTGCTTCAGCAGAAGCCTCGAAATCATCGAGCCATCATTTCATATCCAGCATTACGCGTCGGTCGAAGCGTTCGACATGGCGGATCCCGAAGAAACGCAGAGAGTTTCGACGGTCCTGATGTGTGTGATGTGGTCGAACTCCCAGGCGGACTATCATCTTTCCCAGATAGGCCATCTGAAAGCGACCAGGCCCGAGGTAGGGGTGGTCATCCTATCGGATATCGAGAACTTTGAGGACATTCTCAAAGTGGTCGAAAACGGCGCGCGTGGCTATATTCCTACCAGCGTCAGGTTGCAGGTGGCCGCCAAGGCCATCCAGCTTGTCGCGGCGGGCGGAACTTTCGTCCCGCCCAGTGTTCTCTTTCATTCAGGACGCGCCGTCACCGACGGTCAGTCCGCGACCAAGCAGCAGCCGCACGGAGACAACACTTTTACCTCGCGTCAGATGTCTGTCATCGAGGCATTGCGTCGAGGAAAGGCGAACAAGGTCATCGCGTACGAGCTCAACATGTGTGAAAGTACGGTCAAGGTACACATTCGGAATGTCATGAAAAAACTTCGTGCGAGAAACCGTACCGAAGTCGCCTACATACTCAACACAACGCCGTATGAAGGGATTGCCATACGGAATTGAAATATGGGTGCCGCCTCACTCAACGAGTAATGGTTCTTGACGGACCGTTTTAGTAGATGTGATTTGCTTGAGTTTGGGGAGCAGCCGCAACGGAAGCGGCTGCGAACCTTTGCAAGGGGGCGCTACCCAGGATGAAACAACCGCCCGTTCGATATCCAGGCCCGCAGACTGACGGGGAGATCACCTCCGTAGCTGATGCCAACCATATGCACGGGCCGGATTTGAAAAATATCGAGCATTTCAGCAATGTTAAGTCGTCCACGCTGATCGAGATAGACCGCCGCTGTCGTTGGTTGCATCTCAATGAAGGGGACGTCCTGGTCCCGGCCGGCGAAAGTGTCGACCGGCTTTTTTTTCTGCTCGAGGGCGAGCTTCGAGCGCTCGTTTATACCCGCAATGGCAAGATTGTGTCGCTCCCCCCTGCGCATCGTGGCTCGCTTGTTAACGGAATTGCCTTGAGCGGCGACATCCAGATGCCATATTCGGTCGAAGCGGCGGGACCATGCACTATCGCTTCGATCGGCAGTCGTGCCTTTCTGGACATAGTCAAGCAGGATCCTGAAGCCCTGCATGCGGTTGTACAATTGTTGGTGGAACGTCAGCAGGTGCTTGTCGAGCACATCGTTGAGCTTTCGACGCTCAACGTTCGGTCCCGGGTGCATAAGGAGTTGCTGCGCTTATGCGCTGAAGACATCGGAGCCGACGGTTCGGCGAGGATTTCTCCTATCCCGACCCATACGGATCTGGCCCACCGCATTGGCACCCACCGCGAGGCGGTGGCACGCGAGCTGAGCTACCTGCAAAACATCGGACTCGTGCTGCGCCACGCCAAAGAGCTTTACGTGCCTGATGTATCCCGTATCGCCGATCTTGTGGCAAAGTCGGACGACTAAATCGTAGGCGATGCGTCGGGGCACCTTTCGAGAGTGGTCGCGATCTCTGAGATTGCTGGGTTGCATTGGGACCGGACGTCGGTTGTGTTTGGGCTTGATCTACGCTGGCCCTGAGCGGCAGCCGCGGTGCTCCAAGGTGACTGATAGGCAGCTTCGCCTGCTCATTCGGCTAGTTCAAGACGACCGTGAACTCGCTCTGCGACCGACTTCAGGAATTGGTCGGACGTCGATATCCATCCAAAGAGTATCTGAACGAGCGTGATCGAGGCATCATGATTGCTCCTTGGGGCGTCCCAAGCGATGGGCTCGCTGGTGCAATCCGTCAGCAGTATGCAGCGATAGTCCCTGAAGAAGGCATCCCGAATTGTCGATTCCACACACACGCTGGTCGTGCATCCTGTCACGATGAGGTGTAAGCGCTGTTTTGGGACCACCTTTCGGGAGTGGTCGCGATCTGTGAGGTTGCCGGTTCTGTAGTGGGATCGGAGA